>JBILXQ010000001.1:0-22436 GCA_044378375.1 Planctomycetota bacterium | reverse complement strand
GGACATGTTGGGGCAAAAAGACGGGACGTTGCTCCAGTAAGACTGGCCCAAGAAACTGGCCCAGTTGAATGTGCACGATGCGGGCTGTCTTGCGGGTCGTAGTGACCCGTGTTGGCGGTCTGCGTGTGGCACTTGGATCGGCCACGCTCTCATCCATGCCGAGGGCTGGTGAGGCGCCTTTAGAGCTAGACGCGCGCGCGAGCTTCAGCGTCCGCGCAGACTGACTTTTTCGCCAAGTGGGCGAGGCAAGTCCTGCACACTGTTCGGGGCCAGTACCGAATTAGGGCAGCCACACCACCGACAGGCCATTCGTCAAGTTGAACCGCGAGTCCGTGCAATACGTCGGCGCCGGATCCCGATACCACACCTGGTAGTAGCGCGTACCCCCCGCCGCCGTCAGCTGACCCGCCACCGAGACATGTGCACCCGAGCCCGCCACGGGCCACTGCGATGCGCCGCCGACGCTGGGCACGATGCCCAACCGGCGCACCACGCCCGAAGCACAGCGCAACCCATCTCCAAACGGATTCCCGACCAAGAGCGCATTGCCTTGGAAGTACAGCGCCGCCGCGTTGGTGGGTGCGCCGGTCGTGTGCAGCGACAGGTTGTCGTACCCCATCCGCGATAGGCCGCGGCCTTCCAAACGCGCCCCTTCGGGATTCACGTTGTTCGGGCAACCGCGGCCGCTGCTGCTGACGGCGCCGCACGGGCAGGCCGATCCTGTGCCGTCGCCAAAGCAGAAGGGCACGGCCACCGTCTGGCACTCGTCCGGGACGGCGTTGGAGTCGTAGTCGGCACTGACTTGTTCGGCGATGTCGAGCTCGTCGGGATTGCCGTTGGTGTTGCAGTCGGGCCCAAGCACCACCACGGTGTGGTAGTCACCGGCCGCGAGGTTGACGCAAGGCGCCAACGGCTGAGGCACGTTGCATTGACCGCGGTCATTCAAGCCCCAAGCCACCACGCCGCCGCCCTGCACCACAGCTGCGGTGTGGTACCAACCGGCTGCGATGCTCGACACGAACGGTAGCGGCACGGGCACATTGCATTGGCCGTTTTGATTGCGGCCCCATGCGAGCACAGTGCCATCTGCGCGCAACGCCACCGTGTGGTCGCGGCCTGCGGCGATGGCACGCACATTGTTGAGCCCAGCGGGCACGGAGCATTGGCCATAGGTGTTATTGCCCCAAGCGGCGACCGTGCCGTCGGCCAGCAATGCGACGCTGTGGAAGTAGCCCGCAGCTACCGCGACACAGGCTCCCAACCCGCTTGGCACCGTTGATTGTCCATACAAGTTGTAGCCCCACGCAGTGACCGTCCCGTCGCTACGCAGCGCCAGATTGTGAAATCCGCCGGCCGAAACCTGCACCGCATCCAACAGCCCAGCCGGCGGGTCACATTGGAGGTAGTTGTTGCGACCCCAAGCGGCAAGCGTCCCGTCCTGCTTGACCGCGACGCTGTGAAAGGCACCGGCAGACATGCTGCGGCATGGGCCTAGCGTGGCCGGGACAGTGGTCTGACCGTAGTTATTGCGGCCCCAGGCGGTGACCGTGCCGTCCAGCCCGAGAGCAAGGGTATGACCGGCACCGGCAGAAACGCGCGCCTGCTGGACTAGGCCAGCGGGAACCGCAGTTTGACCATAGATGCCGTCACCCCACGCTACGACATCGCCGGGAGATTGGGCGAAGGCTAGGGAGGACAGAGACACGAACGCGCCAAGCAGGAGGCTGCGCAGAGTGCGGGTGGAGGACATGGTGCAGATCTGGTCCGGGGCGTGGGGCAACGCAGACGGATTGAGAGGGGTATCGGACTCTCGGAAGTGGGAAGTGGAGGCCAAGGTGATATTGGCCCTGCTGAGTGTGCAGGAGCCGCCCGAGCAATCTGGGAATGACGAGACAGTGCGCCTCCCGCCCGCGTCTTACCAAGAAGTAGCCGTACCCCGCCGAGGCCTGGAACAGGCCTTCCTGAGCCCACGGTTGAGGGTTGGACGCAGACCGGCTGAGGGACGAGTGAGTGGCTCCCGCAGATCCTCCTCGTCGTACCCAGGGCGGTATTGCGAGCTCCAGCGCGAAAATCGTGCTTCCTGACCCCGCGCGGGCCATTTCCGTCTCGAAGATCGTGCACACTCACCGGGGCCAGTATCACAAGATCCAAAAAAAGCGGCCGCCGAGCCCAAAGCCCAGCGGCCGCCCAAACGAGGCCTGCGCGGTTTACCCCGCGTGGCCCTCCTGCATCAGGGAGCCCAGACGATCTGGTAGCCGTTCGACAGGTTGAAGGTGCTAGCGGTGCAGAAAGCCGCGCCGTTGCGGTACCACACTTGGTACATGCGCGTACCCGGGGCAGTCACCTGACCGCGGACCGACACCGACTGGTCGCCGCCCGACGGGAACTGCGAGGTACCCAAAGCGTTGACCTTCAGGCCGAGGCGCAGGATCGAGCCAGCGGCGCAGCGCAGACCGTCACCGAAGGCGGTGCCAGCGCCGGCTCCGCCTTGCGCGGTGCCTTGGAAGTAGAGAGCCGAGCTGTCGGGCATGCCCGAGCCGCTCAGCACCACCGAGTCACCAGCAATGCTGGCGGTACCCGCGAGGGTCAGCTTGCCGCCGGTACCCAGCGAGTTGAGGCAACCCTCACCGGCACCAGCCGGCGAGTTGTTGGCGCACGGGCAGGCGAGGCCGGAGCCGTCGCCGAAGCAGAACGCGCCGCTGACCGGGCCGGTGCTGCCACCGGGGCCGTCGACGTTCGTGTTCACGTTGCCCGCCACCTTGAAGGTGCCGAGGGTCGCCGCCACTTGGGCCGGGGCCGCGTTGGCGTCGAAGCGGAAGTTGTACATCGTGCCCCAACGGATCGCGTTAGCGTTCGGGTTGCTGGAGAACGGCGTCGTGGACCAGGTGATGGCGCCACCAGAAACCGTGCCTTGCCAATCCGTACCGTCGTGGTTGATGTTGCTGACGCCGTCGCCGTTGCGGTAGGAGACGTCACGGAAGCCGATGTTCGTGATCGTCACGCCCGCGCCGACCGGCACCGAGAAGCTGCCGATGCTGCGATCAGAGTTGTTGTTGTAGACGGCGTACTCGTAGTGCCAGATGCCGTTGCCGAGGCTCGTCGCCTTGTAGCCGGCGCGCACTTGGCCTTCGCCCGGAATGCTGATCGTGTTGATCTGGACGGTCGGGTCGACGACCTTCCACGCTTGGATCGCGGGCTTCGTACGCTGGGTCGTGCCCACCATGGCGAAGTTCCACGCCGAGCCGCTGCCCGTGCAGGTCAGTTCGCGGTAGGACGCGTTGTTCGTGCCGTTGCCGGCCGCGGCGTCGTCCGGGGTCACGTACATCGACTCGCCGAAGTAGCGCACGCCCGTGCCGGTGGTGGACTCGCAATCAGCGACGGCCACTTCGAGGCGACGCGCCGTCGAACCGGAGAAGGCCGGGTTGGCCGGCGGGTAGGTGTAGGCGCCCGTGAAGGCGTTGACCTGCCACTTCGGGCCGAGGCCCGACTGGCTGCCGTTGCGAGCGGCGGTGTAGGGGTCCGAGCAGCCGATGCCGAGGTGCGTACCGTCGGTGGCGCTGCAGTTGGTGCAGCAGAGGTTCTGGCTAAGGGCGAAGAAGCCGTGCTTCAGCCAGCTCTGGCCCACTTGCTCGAAGCGGCCGGCGCCGTTAACGACCTTGTACTTAAACAGCGAACCACCAATGACGGGGTGCTGGTTGGTGTTCGAGAACCAGTTCAACCACACGTTGCCGAGGTTGCACGAGGTGGTGCCCAGCGAGAGGGCTTCCAGGGTGCCGTTGGCGGTGTAGTTGGCCACGCCGTTGATGTCGCCGACGATAACGTCGGGACCCGTGGCGGAGGGGCAGGTTTGCGCTTGGGCGCCCGTGGACAACAGGGTCGTCGCGGCCAAGGCCGTCGCGGCGCCGAGCATCCGCTTCCAGTTCGTCAGCATGTTCATCCTGAGAGGTTGGCTAGAGGTTCCAGAGTCCCTGGCTGTAGTTGAGAGCAGCCGAGGTTGGTTGGTAGCATGCGGGGTGGCCTGCGCCATCCCGAACGCGCCCGAGTGTACCTAGGTTCGCAGAATTGTGGGGAGTGGACGCAGACCCATTCCCACAGATCTCATACACCAAGGCTACACCACGACAGACGAGGCGGTCTGTCGTAAGGTTCCTTCTGAATTGGGATCAGGGCTTGGGCAGCGCTAAAACCGCACAGTGCAAGGCTCCGGAACGTCTTTGCGTTTCGGCGCAGCGAATCGGCAGCACCTTCACGCCGGGCAAAGCCGCCTCCCAAACGCGCTGGGCGGTTTGATCGAATGCCGCCAAGAATCCGCCGTTTGCTGGCATAAGGTAGACGCCCGGAGCGTGCAGGCCGTTGACCGTGCACAGCGAGCGGCGACCGGCCGAAAGGGAAGGCACACCAACGACCCTAAAGCCTTCTTTGGCAAGGGCTTGCGCGACTTGGATGCGCTCGACTTCGCGCTTACGCAGCGATTGAAGATAGACGGACGTTGCCGCGTCGATACCCGCCGCTTGAGGGTCAGCAAGCGTCTCTGCCACCAACAAATCCACGGCTAGCAGCACGCGCTGCAGGTTGCCCACACCGGAATCCCCTGGGCCGGACTCAAAGTGCTTGGCCAGCGCCAGAGGGAACTGCCCGGGGCCCACCGCGACGCGGGCGAGCCCCTCGCTGAGCTTGGAAATCGCCTCGGGGGTGCGGTTGGTGGCAAGGAAGCCGCGCACCTCCTCCGCCTCGGCCGCCGTCAGGGCACCACCGGCCACCAAACCCCGGAATCCGCACTCCAAAACCGCGCGCGAGGCCGCTCCCGTATCTGGGACAAAGGCCACCAACTGGCCCTCGTGGACACGCAGAGTCAGGTCCATGTCGATGTGAAAACTGGTCGCCGGCAGCACTAGCGTGCGCTGGCAGCCAAACTCGCCCCGCAGAGCAGCCAAGGCGGCCTCGCGCGACAACCCCAGAGCCATGTTGCGGTGCAGCTCGGCCTCGCCCACCAGCAACCAGCGCACGCCGGTCTTGGGGTCACGGGCGCACAGCACATTGCCGCCTTGGAAGACGAGCGGCGAACGCGCGAGCTGCGCACCAGCCGCATGAAAGGTCTGAGTGGCGAGTTCATCGCCCGGAGCAAGAGTGCCTAGCTCTTCGCCGCGCGAGGCATAGCGCGGCGCCAACAACCAACCGGTGCGACCGCCCTCGCCTTGCGCGAAGCCGTACTTGGCGGCGTCCTGCGCCCATTGAGAGACAGTGCGCGCCTGCGGGAAGATCAGATAGCGCTCGCGCCTTGCCGACGGCCAGCTTTGAAGCAGTTGGGCCAACGCATCGACATGATCCGCTTGCGCGTGCACCACAAAGTCGAGCTCGGGCATGGCCGCGGCCAAGCTGCGCACCAGATCCACAGCACCGCCATCCCCTTCTGCCTGCCAATCATCAGGTCGCGGCAACTGCACACGCACGCGGCTCAGCGATAGCTCACCTGTCTCTTCTGCCAGCTCAAAGCCAGCGATCGTCGGCGTCCACGGCAAAGCGCGGAAGGCGAGCTCTTTGCAGAGCAGGTCCAGCGCTTCTGTTGCGTTGGTGCCGGCTTGGGGCGCAAGACGCGTGTGGAGCTCAGACAAGATGCCGGGGGCTACGCGCTCGCACAGATCGACGGGGATGCCGACGCGCGCCAGGCGCGGGGCAACTTGGTCGGGAGGGAGGGCGGCAAGGTCGAGAGCGGCCAGCGCTCGCGCGGTGGTCGACAGCAGACCTTCGCTGCCAAGGCGCTTGTGCACCAAGAGTGCTGTGTCAAGTTCTTTGGACGAGAGATCCGGCTTGGTGGGCTGACCAAGCAGCGGATCCAGCTGCAAAAACGCGCGAAAATACGGGCGTTCTTCGGTCTGCGCCAAGAACCGCTCGGCCATACCAGCAGGCAAAGCAGGCCGCTCCACCAACACCGTTTGCGCCGGCGCACGCGCCACAAGCGCCAGCAGCACAGTCGCACTCCACGCAGCATGCAGCTTCATGCTCCCCTCCTGCGCAACACGAACAGGCCCGCCAGCACCAGCACGATCACGCCGACCACCACCATCGCCACGGAGATGCCTTGCGGCGCAGCTTGCTCGTGGGCACCGGGTGCATGCGGCTGCGCCTCGACCACGATGCGGTAGTGGTCCTCGAACGACTCGCGCGTGACACTTTCCGCCACGCGGCGCAGGTATGACTCGGACATGCCCAGCTCACCCAGCGTGCCTGGTCCGACGCTCTGGTTCTTCACATTGGCGAGTGCGGCCTCGACCGGTCCTTCCTGCTGCATGCTGCGGATCGTACCTTGCACGCACCATGCGCGTCTTTCGCTATCCCAGTGTGGACTCCACCAACGAGTGCGCTTTCCGAGCGTTGGCGCAGGGCGAGGCACAGCATGGAGACGCACATGTGGCGCTGGAGCAAACGGCCGGCCGCGGGCGCCGTGGAGCTGCGTGGCACAGTCCGGCAGGCGAAGGTTTGTACATGTCGGTCTGCCTCTTGCCACAGCAGCCGCTTTCGGGCGCAGGCTTGACGATGGCGGCGGGGCTCGCGGCATGGGACGCAGTGCGCGCCTGTGGTTGTCAGGCCTGCAGGCTGAAGTGGCCCAACGATGTCGTCGATGCGCAGGGTGCCAAGCTCGCAGGAGTCATCATCGAAACGCGCGGCTTGGATCCGCGCGCGCCGCACTATGTAGTTGGTGTGGGCATCGATTTGCTGCAGCGCGAGTTCCCTGCGGCGTTGATGCAGGAACGACCGGTCACCAGCCTGCGACTCTTGGGTGTAGAGACCACGCTCTCCGCTGTGGAATCGGCCTTGTTGGAGGCTTTGCCGCGCCGAGTGGCGCAACTGGAGCACGCAGCACACACAGTGTGTGCAGACTTCCTCGACGCCTTGGCGTTGCGCTCGGCCTATGTGGCAGCGCGCGGCGCTGACAGCGAAGTGCGCGGACGCTTGCAAGGTCTGGACTTGGACCAAGGGCTGATCTTGGTGGACTCGCACGGCCATACGCGGCACATGGCGTTGGAGACAGTGCAAGCGTTGGTTACAGTCGCTCCCCATGACACGCTCTGACGGACGCCTCCCGGATCATCTGCGACCGCTGCGCTTTGAGCGCGGCTACACCAAGAAGGCACCGGGATCTGTGCTCGCGTCCTTCGGTGAGACACGCGTGCTGTGCACCGCCTTGGCGGTCGAAGGCGTGCCGTCGTTCCTGCAGGGCAAAGGTAAAGGCTGGTTGACAGCCGAGTACGGCATGCTGCCGAGCTCGACCGACACGCGTAAGCCGCGCGACAAGGGCGCGCAAGATGGACGCAGTGTCGAGATCCAACGCCTGATTGGTCGCTCGCTGCGCGCCGTGGTCGATTTGTCGCTAGTCGGCGAGCGCACCATCTGGGTCGACTGTGATGTGATTCAAGCCGATGGTGGCACGCGCACCTGTGCCATCAGCGGCGCATGGGTTGCCCTGCACGACCTGTTCACGCAGTTGGACAAGAAGCGTTTACTGCGTGGATTCCCGCTAAAAACCGCGCTTGCCGCAGTCTCTGTGGGTGTGGTGAAGGGCGAGGTGCTGTGCGACCTGTGCTACGCCGAAGACTCGCAAGCCGAGACCGACATGAACCTAGTCATGACGGGTGATGGCCGCTTTGTCGAAGTGCAAGGTTCGGCGGAGGGCGCGCCCTTCTCGGCGACGGAGCTGCAAGCCATGTTGACCACAGGCGAAGCTGGCTGCCGCACCATCTTTGCCGCACAACAAGCAGCACTCGGGCTGTGAGCGTTCTGCCGCCGATCTTGGTTGCCTCGAGCAACAAGAAGAAGCTCGCCGAGCTGGAGCGGCGCTTGGTGCACCTCGGCGTGCAGCTGGTCGTGCCGCACGCAGTCGGTGGTATTCCCGACACCATCGAAGATGCTCCCACCTTTGAAGGCAACGCCGCCAAGAAAGCGCGCGAAGCAGCGACAGCCAAGGGCATGTGGGCCTTAGCCGATGACTCGGGACTGGAAGTCGATGCGCTGCAAGGCGCACCAGGAGTGCTCTCCGCGCGCTTTGCCGGCCGTCACGGTGACGACGCGGCCAACAACGCCTTGCTGCTTGAGCGACTGTCAAATGTACCTGACGGCGCCCGCAACGCGCGCTTTGTGTGCGTCCTCGCTCTGGCGCGGCCGGACGGATCCCTGGCCTTGTCAGTGCGCGGCGAGGCCCGCGGCCGCATTGCCTTCGCCGCGCGGGGCACACGTGACTTTGGCTACGACCCGCTGTTCGTCTTTGACGAACCCGGCCATCCGCAAACAGGCCGCGGTTTTGCGGAACTCGAACCCGACGACAAGGATGCCGTCTCGCACCGCGGGCGCGCCCTGCGCGAACTGGCGCGAATGTTGCCTGCAGCCATCCAGTCTGTGTGAGACACGCTTGAGTTTGCGCAGGCCTGCTCGGCAAGATGCTGGGCATGTCCGACCCCACGAAGCATGCACCCTCTAGCCAGGGTCAGTCATTCCTTGAAGGCCTCATCTTCGCCAGCCGCTGGGTGCAGGCTCCGCTGTACTTGGGCCTGATCGTCGCGGGCGTGCTGTACGCCTACAAGTTCGCCGAGCACTTGTGGCACATGATCCACGATGTCGGCTCGCTGGGCGAAACCGAGATCATGCTTGGCGTGCTGACCCTCGTGGACATCACCATGGTCGCCAACCTGTTGGTGATGGTGATCATCGGCGGCTACGCGACCTTTGTCAGCCGCTTGGACATTGATGGCCACCCCGACAAGCCGGACTGGCTGGATCACATCGATGCCGGCACCATGAAGGTCAAGCTGGCCGGGTCATTAGTGGGAGTCAGCGGCATTCACCTGCTGCAGACCTTCATTGCCGTGGGACAGGACAAGACCATCCCCGTACGCAATGACGAGATCATGTGGCAAGTGATCATCCACGGCGTCTTCCTGCTGTCGAGCATCATGCTGGCGTGGACCGAGCGCGTGCTGGCCGCACGGCACGCACAAGCACATTGATGCGCTTCTGCGACGATTCGGGTACCCTCTTCGCCCCTTCTGCTTAGGCGGGAGCCCACCACCGTGCAGCCGACCAACCTGATCCGCAACTTTTGCATCATCGCCCACATCGACCACGGCAAGTCGACGCTGGCCGACCGCATGTTGGAAGTGACGGGTGCCGTCGACAAGCGCGACATGCGCGCGCAGTTGCTCGACTCGATGGAGTTGGAGCGCGAGCGCGGCATCACGATCAAGGCCTCCGCCGTGACCATCTGGCATGAGGTCGGCGGCCAGAAGTACGAGCTCAACCTGATCGACACGCCGGGGCACGTGGACTTCAACTACGAAGTCCAGAAGGCGCTCCAAGCGTGCGAAGGCGCGCTGCTGCTGGTCGACGCCAGCCAAGGCGTCGAAGCGCAGACCGTCGCGAATGCGTACCTCGCCGTAGAGGCCAATCTGGAGATCGTGCCGGTCATCAACAAGTGTGACCTGCCGCACGCACGGCCCGAGGAAGTGGCGGAGGAAGTCGAGAACTCGATCGGCATCCAAGCCGAAGATGCTTCGCGCGTGTCGGCCAAAACCGGCATGGGCGTCAAGGAGTTGCTCGACTCGATCGTGCGCATGGTGCCGGCGCCCAAGGGCGATCCGAACGCCTCGCTGCGCTGCCTGATCTTTGACGCGGCCTACAACGAGTACCGCGGCATCGTCGTGTACTTGCGCGTGATGGAAGGCACCATCAAAGAAGGCGAGATGATCCACATGCTCGGCACCGACAAGGTGTACGAGGCCATCGACATCGGCCGCTTCACGCCGTCGATGAAGCGCACGGGCGAGCTCGGACCGGGCGAAGTGGGTTACTTTGTCTCGAACATCAAGAAGCTCTCGGATGTGCGCATCGGCGACACGATGACGCGCCACAAGGGCCCGAAGGTCGAGATGTTGCCGGGCTATCGTCCGCCGATGCACATGGTGTACGCGGACTTTTTCCCGACGAACACCGGTGATTTCGAGAGCCTACGCGAAGCACTGGAGACGCTCTCGTTGTCGGACAGCTCGTTCAGCCACGAGGCCGTGACCTCGGAAGCGCTGGGCTTCGGCTTCCGCTGTGGCTTCCTGGGCTTGCTGCACATGGAGATCGTGCAAGAGCGCCTAGAGCGCGAGCACGACATCGACATGATCCAGACGGCGCCGACGGTGAACTACCGCATCGTGCTCGCCGACGGCTCGACGCAAGAGATTCACTCGCCCGGCCAGCTGCCTACGCCGGACAAGTACGAGAAGATCATGGAGCCGATGGCGCGCGTCTCGATCATGACGCCGTCCGAACACATCGGCAATGTGATGCAGATCGCCAGCGACCACCGCGGCGACTACATCCGTCAAGAACACTTGTCACCCACGCGCGTGCAGCTGATCTATGACATCCCGCTGGCCGAGCTGATCTACGACTTCTTCGACAAGCTCAAGAGCTCAACGCGCGGCTACGGCACGCTCAACTACGACATCTCCGACTTCAAGGAAGCGGACCTCGTCAAGCTGCGCATCTTGGTGAACGGCAAGGAAGTGGACGCGCTGACCTCGATCGTCCACAAGGACCAAGCCGAGTTCCGCGGCCGCCAAGCGATCAAGAAGATGCGCAAGGAGATCCCGCGCCACTTGTTCGAGATCGCGCTGCAAGCCGCCATCGGCGCGCGCATCATCGCCCGTGAGACCATCTCGGCCCTGCGCAAGGATGTGACCGCCAAGTGCTACGGCGGCGACGTCACGCGCAAGCGCAAGCTCTTGGAGAAGCAAAAAGAAGGCAAGCGGCGCATGCGCCAGATCGGCAACGTCGACATTCCGCAGAAGGCCTTCTTGGCCGTGCTGGGCGGCGACGACGCCGAGGGCTCGGAAGACTGAGCGTCAAGTAAACTGGCTCAGGTGGTGGTCAAGATGCCGCCACTGCAGCCGGTCATGCTCGTGGGCCGTCAGGGCACCGAAGAACGGATGCGGATACTGGCCGATCTGGGCCGGCTGAGCTCCGAAACGCTCCAAGACCTCCAACAGAGCGTGCCGCTCGACTTCGAACGCGCGCGGTGAACGGATCAGGAACTCGGGACCGGTGGGCAAGTTCTTGGGCAGCGGCTTGTCGCCGAGCGCTACGCGCTTGGCGAACCAGCCCACCAGGAGCCCCAGCCACGCGCGCTTGAGCTTGCGCTCGCCCAACGCCACCTCAAAGCCCACACGGCAATGCGCCAGCATTTGGGCCGGCGTCATCTTGCCCCATTTGCGCGGGCTGTCTGCATGGAGTGCTTGGATGCGACGCACCATCGCGGCACGCGCCTGCTGGTCGTACAAAGAGGCTTGCATCGTGGGCATGTTTCTACTCAAGACATCCGGCAATGGCTATCCTCGTAGCCTCGGATGACGCAGACACCTGATTCCTCGCCGCTCGATGCTTCGGCGCGCAAACGCCCGTGGCGCGACAACATCGAGGCCATGACGATGGCGATCGTCATGGCGGTGATGCTCAAGTACTTCGTCGTCGAGGCGTACAAGATCCCGACAGGCTCAATGCAGCCCACGCTGATGGGCAACGAAGACACGGGCATCTTTGACCGCATCTTGGTCGACAAGTTGTCGTTCCATCTGCGCGATCCTGAGCGTTTTGAGATCGTTGTCTTCAAGTACCCGCTCGATCGCTCGAAGAACTTCATCAAGCGCCTCGTGGGCATGCCGGGTGAGCACTTCCGCATCGCCGAAGGCGACTTGTGGACGCGCGCCACCAGCACGGATGAGTGGACGATTCTGCGCCGTCCTGCGCCGGTGCAAGCCGAGCATTGGAAGCGCATCGACCCCGCGGATGCGCGCTACAGCGCTTGGAAGCCCTCCAATGGGGCGCGCGAGTGGCGTGTCGAAGGCCGCAGCCGCATCGTGGCGCGCGGTGATGGCCAGGTGCGCTTGCCCAAGGACGATGGCCCTGTTTGGGATCGCTACAGCGATGGCTATCCGAGCGACATGGGCTCCAAGCTCAGCCGTGCGCGCCAAGTCCCCGCGGTGCATCGCGTCGGTGACTTGCGCGTGTCGGGCGAGCTGACGCCGCAGGCAGGACTGACGCAAGCCGTGATCGAGTTGCGCGAGAACTCGAAGCGTTATCGCTTCGTGCTGCCCGGTCCTGCGGCTGCGGCGAACGAACAGGTGCGCATCGTGGTCGACGATCCGATGCGGCCCGGCGAAGGGCTGCAAGATGTGACGGCGCCGAATGCGCCGCGCTTGCGTGCCGGCCAAAGCCTGCGTTTCGCTGCGCACAACCTCGACAACCAACTGCAACTGGAGTTGGACGGCGAGATCGTGTTGCAACTCGACATTCCGGCCCAATCCGACCAAGCCGCCTGCGTGTTCCTGCAATGCGTGGGCGAAGGCGCCGAGTGGTCCGATCTCGAGCTGGAACGCGACCTGTACTACACCAGCGGCAGCAAGAGCCGCGAGTTCGTCATCCCGCCCGGGCAGTATGTGATGCTCGGCGACAACACGCAGGACTCGAGCGACAGCCGCGAATGGGCCTTCGTGAACTATCGCTGGAGCGGCGAGCCCAGCAATGGGGCTTGGATCCGCGGCAACTTCTATCCGTCGCAGAATCCGCTGCATGTGAATGACGAAGGCGGCACGCGCGTGTTCTTGCGCGACGAATGGGGCGAGCTGCACGACTTCAAGTTCGAGCACGGCAGCCTGGGCCCGCAGGAGGAAGCTCCGTTCGTGCCGCGCCAGTTGATCGTGGGGCGCGCGGTGCTGGTGTTCTGGCCCTTGGGGCCGTTCGCGGGCGACTGGCGCATCTGGCGCCTGCAGTGGGCGCGCTGAACCGCGGTCTCGGCCCCCTCTCCAAGTCGCGCTAGAGACCGCACTTGGGCGCAGATGGGGCTCAAATCGGCTAATTCCTGACGCTTGGCTCTTGACGCTTGTCCACAGAGCCTCTCGTGGACCGCGCATACAGCTCTACGCACCTCTGCTGAGAGGGATTTGACCCCGCGCGTCCAATAAGAAACAGTCAAGCCCTGTCAAGTGCATGGACAAACCCATACGAGGAAATAGGTTAGAGCGGAGCATTTTTGCGCTCTCCAAAATGCGAATCAGGAGTTCGCGTTTTCGAGACCTCGGGCCACCCCGCGCCGAGGGGCCGAAAATGGGCTTTTCCACGAGTTATCCACATACCCTCTAGGGCCCCGACCTACGCATCTGAACGAACAGGGCCGCGCACTCAAACCTCGCAAAGGGCTGGGGCACCTTCTAGAACTACTCCCGTGCCGTTGCTGCCCACACCTGAACCCGGTCAACTCCTGCTGGAAACGCAGGGACTCGTCAAGGCCTACAAGAAGCGCCGCGTGGTCGACGGCGTGGGCTTTCGGGTGCGCGCCGGCGAAATTGTGGGCCTCTTGGGCCCCAACGGCGCCGGCAAGACAACCAGTTTCCGAATGACGGTGGGGCTGGTCATCCCCGACGCGGGCAAGGTGCTGCTGAACGGCGTCGACGCGGCCAAAATGCCGATGTACCAGCGCGCGCGCCACGGCATGGGGTACCTACCGCAAGAGCCGAGCATCTTCCGCAGCATGAGCGTGGTCGACAACCTGCTGGCGGTGCTGGAAGCGATGCCGTTCACGCGCGTCGAGCGCAAGCACGAGGCGGCGCGCCTGCTGGACGAGCTGGAACTGGGCCACTTGGCCGACAACTTGGCGGAGACGCTTTCAGGCGGTGAACGCCGGCGTTTGGAGATGTGCCGCGCTCTGGCCACGCGACCGACGATCCTGCTGCTCGATGAGCCCTTCGCAGGCGTGGACCCGATCAATGTGCAGGAGATCCAGGCCTTGGTGCGCCGCATGCGCGACAAGAACTTGGGCATCTTGATCACGGATCACAATTGGCGCGAAACACTGCAACTGACGGATCGCGCCTACATGATTCACGCCGGCAAGCTGCTGCGCGAAGGCACTTCGGCCGAGATCATCGCCGATCCGCGCGTGCGCGAGGTGTACCTCGGCAATGCGGCGGATGTGCCTGTGGCCTAAGTCGACGCGCGGCCTAAGCTTTGCGGTCCGGCCCCCAGGCCTGGTCGAGGACCGCCCGAGCCTTGTCAGCATCGGCAGGCGCCACCAACACATCGACGCGCCGCACCATGCCGTGCGAGGCCCCCAGTTCGGCGCGATCAAAGTCAGGGCCATGCACCAAGCACGGCAGTCCCGCGTCGTCCAAGAGCTGGCGCGCCATCTCCGCCTCCAAGGCCGTGACCGCCTTGGCAACCGTGGCGTACTCCTCGCTGGGTCGCTTCATGCGGGCAGTCTGAAGTGAGCGGTTCGCCGCGTCCATCCGCAATCTGGCGCAAGCCTCCTACAGCGTAGGTTGCCGCCGCGCCGACCAAGCGGGTACCCTATCGGGCTACCAGATCCCCTCTATGAACATCGTTGCCGCCATCAAGCGTGTTCCCACTACCGAGGCCGTGGCCAAGGTCGGTGCGGATGGCAAGTCCCTCGACCAAACCGGCTGGCAGTACATGGCCTCGTTCTATGACGAGATCGCCGTGGAAGCCGCGTTGCAGGCCAAGGAGAAGCATGGTGGCACGGTCACCGTGCTGACCTTGGGGCCGTCCGATGCCAGCAAGGAGCTGCGCGAGTTCTTGGCGCGTGGCGCGGATGCGGCCACGATCCTGAAGGACGCCGATCCGGCGGCGCGCGATGCGCGCAGCACCGCAAAGGCGCTGTGCGCCAAAATCCAAGCCATGGGCGCAGACCTCGCGTTCTTTGGCAAGGTGGCGACGGACCGCGACAACGCGGCCGTGGGCGCGATGGTCGGCACCTATCTCGGCTGGGCCACGGTCACGGATGTGATTGGCCTGGACCTGACACCGACCGGCGGCAAAGCGCGGCGCGAAACCGAACACGGCGTCGAGACCGTCGAGTTCACGCTGCCGGCAGTGATCACATGCAGCAAGGGCTTGTGCGAACCGCGCCGCTCGAACTTGAAGGGCATCATGGCTGCGAAGAGCAAGCCGATCCCGGAAGAGGCCTTCAGCGACACGCCGTCACAGCAAGTGGTGGCCAAGGTGGACCTGCCGCCGGCGCGCAAAGCCGGTCGCATCGTGGGTGAAGGTGCGGGCGCTGTGCCTGCGCTGATCGAGGCCCTGAAGAACGAAGCCAAGATCCTCTGAGGTGCAGACCATGAGCTCGATCGTCATCTACATCGAACAAGCTGGTGGCGTGGCCCGTCGCGCCTCGCTGGAAGCCCTGGGCGCTGCGAAGAGCAGCGGTCGCGAGACCATCGCGGTTGTCGGCGGGGATGCTGCTGCGGCATGCGCGGCGCAGCTCGGTGCGCACAAGGCCATCGTGTTGACGGGTGGCGGCGCGCACAGCGCCGATGCGCTCGCCAAGGACCTGGCCGCGATTGTCAAGGAAACTGGCAGCAGCGCGTTCCTCGCGGCGGCAACGGCCACAGGCAAGGACATTGCTCCGCGTGTGGCAGCACACTTGGACTGCACGCTGCTCTCGGACATCACGGCCCTGTGCGCGGATGGCGCGCACTTGGTGTGCACGCGTCCCTGGATGGCGGGCAAGGCGATCGCCACCTTGACCAGCAGCGCTCCGGTCTTTGTCGCCACCACGCGCGTCAATGCGTTTGCTCCGGCAGAAGGCAGCGGTGCCGCGGTCAGCACGCGCGCCGCCTCCACTGACGGCAAGGTCAAGGTCGTCGCGATCGAAGCCAAGGCCTCGGCCAAGCTCGATGTGAAGGAAGCGCCGGTGGTCATCAGCGGCGGCCGTGGCCTGAAAGGCCCGGAGCATTGGGGTCTGATCGAAGATCTCGCTGGTGCCTTTGGCACAGCCGCCACCGGTGCCACGCGCGCCGTCGTCGATGCAGGCTGGCGCCCGCACGGCGAGCAAGTCGGTCAAACAGGCAAGACCGTCGCACCGCAGCTCTACATCGCAGTGGGCATCTCGGGTGCGATCCAACACTTGGCTGGGATGCGTACTTCCAAAGTGATCGTCGCGATCAACAAGGATGCCGAGGCCCCCATCTTCAAAGTGGCGGACTACGGCATCGTGGGCGATGCCTTCGAAGTCGTGCCGGCGCTGACCAAGGCCATCGCGGCCGCCAAGCAAAGCTAGACTCACACGCGTGGCGTTGTCCCCGCGGCGTGGTTTGGCAGTGGTGTTAGCGCTGGGCGCGCTAGCGCAGGTGTGCATGTGGATCGCTAGTGCTGGCGATCCACTGGCACTCGCACCTATCAATGACGCCAAGGTGTATTGGGATTGGGGCGGGCGCATCGCTGACGGACAACTGGTCGACAGCGTGCCGTTCATGTCCGCGCCGCTGTACCCGTATGTGGTCGGACTCGTGCGCTCACTCGGCGGTGACTTGAGTGCGTTGTACTTGGTGCAGATGGCCTTGCATGTGCTGACTGCGTGGCTGGTGGCACGCGTAGCGCGACGGCATTTGGGCGAGTGGGGCGCTGTGCTGGCGGCAGGGCTGTACTTGATGTTGCGCGATCCGGCCTACATGACGACGCGCGTGCTGAACTCCACTGTGCAGCTGTGCACGCTCGCGTGGCTGTGGGACGCGACATGGACAGCGGTCGAGGCGCGCACGCGGCGCGCCCTGGCGTGGTGTGGTGTAGCCAGCGGCGTGGCTGTGCTGGCGAACCCGACGCTGGTGCCGGTATTGGTGGTGTTGCCGGCGTGGTTGGGGTGGCGCACGCGTGCGTGGCGTGCAGCTGGTGTTGCTGCGTTGTTGGGTGTGATGTGCTTGGTGCCGTCGGTCGTCCACAACGCGCTCGCATGTGGCGAGTTCATCCCCTTGAGTGCGCAATCGGGATTGGGACTGCATCACGGCAACCAGCCTGGCGCCACGGGCATCTACCAAGCGGCCGCGGGAGTCTCAACCGATCGTGAACGCCAGACCTTGATGGCACGCGAGGCCGTGCGCGGGCAAACAGATGGAACATGGGGCGCGACGGATCGAGTCTACCGTCAAATGGCCTTGACATACCTGAGCGAAGACTACGCACGCACGGCGCTTCTGGAAGCGCGCAAGCTGTGGTGGTTCGTGGGCGGGCAAGTCTACGGCGATGTGTACACACCGGACTTGGAACGCGAAGACGGTCGCCATGCGCTGCTGTGGCTCGCGCCGCTGCCGTTGGCGTGGCTGACTGTGCCGGCTTTGGTGGTGGCACTCTTGGTGCTGGTTACGCGACCGCGCGTGCTGCTGCCGGAGTGGTTGCTGTTCGCAGCGACGGTCGCTGTGGTGTTGGTGTTCTGGTACTCACCGCGCTATCGCTTGCCGATCGCACCATTCGCAGCTGTCGCGGCAGCGTGGTGCGCGGTGCGCTTACTGGATCGCGCCACACCTGTCGTGCTGCGCGGCACGCTTGGGTTGGCGGTGGTGGCGTCGCTCGTGGCGAGCGCCGAGCTGCGTGCCAGCGGCGCGGATGCACCGAGCGCCTTCCGCGCGACCTACTTGTACAATTCCGGTGTTGCGTACGCCCACCTCGGGCGCTGGGACGAAGCCTTGCGCGAGTTCGAGCGCGCGAGTGCTGCCGGTTCGCGCGAGTCCGTGGGCGCACAAGCCGAAATGCTGCGGCGATTGGGTCGCACAACGGATGCTGTGGCGCGCGCTCAAGCAGCTGTCGAGCAAGCACCCCAGAACCTCAATGCTCGCCGCAGCTTGGCTGTCGCCTTGGCGCAAGCAGGCCGCTTGGCCGAAGCAGCTGTGGTGTTCGAACAAGTGCTCGCTGCCGATGCTACGGATGTGGAGTCGCTGACCGGACTGGGGCATGTGCGCATGCAGTCGCAGGATCCCGCTGCAGCTGTGCCGT
Organism: Planctomycetota bacterium; assembly: GCA_044378375.1. Lineage (GTDB taxonomy): Bacteria > Planctomycetota > UBA1135 > UBA1135 > SXXH01. The sequence continues at coordinate 4,622 of JBILXQ010000001.1, read as the reverse complement.
TGTACGAGCGTGCCCTGCAACTTCAACCGGCGGAGGCACAAACGCAGCTGGCTCTAGGCCGTGCCTTGGCAGCCCTTGGCAATGCGACGGCCGCCCAAGCAGCGTTCGAGCGCGCTATCGCGTTGGATGCACGCGCAGCACCTGCGCACACGGCGTTGGCAGAGTTGGCTTTGGCGCGCGGCGATGTGGCGACTGCGCTGCTGCACTTGCGCGCTGCGTGGGAAGCACGACCAGAGGTGGATGAGGCCTTGACCTTGGCGTGGTGGTTGGTGGTGGCGCCAGGGGTTGCACTGCACGATGCGGAGCTCGCGCTGCGCGTGTTGCAAGCGCATGACGCAACGCAGAAGGCCGACCCGCGCTACTTGGATGTGCGCGCTGCAGCGCTGGCACGCCGCGGCAGCTGGAACGAAGCGCAACAGACGATTGCGCAGGCTCTAGAGCGTGCACGCGCACTGCAGTTGAACGAAGCATTGCCCGACCTTGAAGCTCGTGCGGCCTTGTACGCGCGGCAACAACCGTACACGCTGCCTTAGCCAGCCATGAGCCGCACCCCCCTGACCACGACCGAGTTGGAGCAACTGCTGCGCGAGTTGCCACGCTGGACGCACCACGAGCAGACTCTGCGGCGTGAGCTGCGCTTTCACGACTTTGCTGCAGCTTTCGCTTTCATGACACGTGTGGCTGCCGAGGCGGAAGCTCTAGATCATCACCCTGATTGGTCGAATAGTTGGAACCAAGTATCGATTGCCCTGACCACGCACAGTGCGCGATGCTTAACCGCACTGGATGCTGAACTCGCGCGACGCATCGAGCACCTCGCCCTCATCACACACGAGCTCCCCACACCCGTATGAAGCCCGAAGACCAACTTGACCCCATCGAAGCACGCGTGCTGGGAGTCCTCGCCGAGAAGGAGATGACCACACCGGACTCGTATCCACTGTCGCTCAATTCCACGACGGTGGGTTGCAACCAGAAGAGCAACCGCGATCCGGTGACGGAGCTGCTGGACGGTGAAGTGAACCAAGCGCTCTCGAAGCTGATCATCAAAGGCTATGTCGGCGCAGTGACCACCGCGGGCAGCCGCGTCGAGAAGTTCCGTCACAACATGCGGGAACGCTTGTCGCTCAACGCACAGGAAGCGGCGGTGCTGACAGAGCTGCTGTTGCGCGGCCCGCAACAGCCGGGCGAGATGCGTGCGCGGGCTTCGCGCATGACCGAAGTGGCCACCATGGACAACTTGATGGCGGTGCTGCGCAGCTTGGAGAGCAAGGGGCTCACGCAACGCCATGAACCGCCGCTGGGCTCGCGGGCCGAGTACTGGTCGCAGCGCTTGGCCCCCAGCGCGCATCCTGTGCCTACACGGGAAGCCACGCTGCATGCCTCTCCCACGGTGGTGCCGCAGGCGACGCCCGCAGCGGGCGCACCCGACCCGCTGACGCGCATCACGCAACTGGAAACACGCGTGCAGCAGCTGGAAGCACAACTGCGCGCACTCGCTGCACGCTTAGGCGAGTCGCTCGAGGGCTAGGACATCTGACAGCTCGGCGGCCACCGAAAGCGCGATGGCATTGGGTTCTTTGGAGTGCTTTGTCAAGCCAATCGGACAACGCACCCGCGCCAACTGGGCCTCGCTGAAGCCACGCGCCAACAAGCGCGCGCGGAACTTGCTCCACTTGCGTTCGCTGCCGATCAGCCCGAGGTAGCGAAAGTCGCGCTTAAGTGCGCGCGCGAGCACATCGAGATCGAGAGCGTGCGAGTGCGTCATCACCAGCACCAAGCTGTCGCCGGGCAAGTGCTCCAACTCGGCCTCCGGCGCATCCACGAGCAACAGCTTCCACGGCTTGTGGGCCGGCGGCACGGGCACAAGCTCGGCGGCACTGCGTGGATCGATCAGGGTCACATCCGCGCCCAACCACGGCGCCAGCCCGGCTAGGGCCTGCGCCACATGACCAGCACCAAAGATGACCACCTGCGGCGTGCGCCACGGATAGGCTTCGATGTGCAGCGTCACCTTGCCACCGCAGCACTGGCCCGCAGCGTCCGACAAAGGCACTTCAAGGGTCTCCACAGCTACTCCTCGCGCCAACTGCGACATGGCGTGCTCGCACGCCAACTGTTCGAGCTTGCCACCGCCGATGGTGCCGTGCACCGGCCGCCCCTCGGCCACCACCATGCGCGCCCCTGGCTCGCGCGGACCCGACCCGACTAAGCGGGTCACCACGACCAAGGCACACGGCGTGCGCGCATCGCGCAAGCGCGCCAAGGCCTCGATCCAATCGCGCGGGCGGTCTTCGGCGGGCTGCGTCATAGAGGATGCCTGAGGATAGCGCGTCTAGGCGTGCCTCGGATGCGTATCCTCATGCGCCATGAAGATCGCGTGCTTAGGCGGTGGCCCGGCGGGCCTGTACTTCGCCATCCTGATCAAGAAGGCCTTTCCCGCGGCCGAGGTCGTGGTGCACGAGCGCAATCGCGCCGAGGACACCTTCGGCTTTGGCGTGGTCTTCTCGGATGAGACGCTCGGCAACTTTGAGCTCGCCGACGAGCCGACCTATCGCGAGATCCGCCAGCTGTTCCGGTACTGGGGCGACATCGAAACGCACCTGGGCGATGCGGTCGTGCGCTCGACTGGCCACGGGTTCTGCGGCATGTCGCGCAAAAAGTTGCTGCAAGTGTTCCATCGCCGCGCACAGGAGTTGGGTGTCGAGCTGCGCTTCGAGAGCGAGATTCACGATGAGAGCCAGATCACGGCTGACTTGATCGTCGTCTCCGACGGCATCAACAGCGCTCTGCGCACCAAGCATGCGGCGCACTTCCAGCCGAGTTTGGACTGGCGCAAGTGCAAGTTCACTTGGCTGGGCACCACACTGCCCATGGATGCGTTCACCTTCTGGTTCGAGACCACCGAGCACGGCGTGTTCCAGGTGCATGCGTATCCCTTTGAAGAGGGCTTGGGCACCTTCATCGTGGAGTGCACAGAGGACACTTGGCGGAAGGCTGGCCTCGATCAAGCCGATGAGGCTGCGACTCTGGCGTTCTGTGAGCGCATCTTTGCGCACAAGCTGGGCGGCCATCATCTGGTGGCCAATCGCTCGATCTGGCGTACATTCCCGACAGTGCGTTGCGGCACATGGGTCAAGGACCGCATGGTGCTGATCGGCGATGCGGCGCACACGGCGCACTTCTCGATCGGTTCAGGCACCAAACTCGCGATGGAGGATGCCATCGCACTGTGCGAGGCATTTGTGCGTCACGGATGTGGCGATGTGCCGGCCACACTGCGCGCGTATGAAGAGGGGCGCAAGGTCGATGTGCTCAAGCTGCAAAAGGCCGCGCAAACAAGCCTCGAGTGGTTCGAGAACTCGGAGCGCTACATGGACCAAGATCCAGTCGAGTTCACGTTCAACTTGATGACGCGCAGCAAGCGCATCACCTACGAGAACTTGAAGAAGCGCGATCCCGAGCTGGTGCGGCGTGCCACGGCGCACTACGCGCTGAGCCGCGGCGGTGCACGCGTAGCCGCGGCCGAAGTGCCAGCGTTCGTGCCGTACCAGCTGCGTGACATGCACTTAGCGAACCGCATCGTCGTGTCACCCATGTGCCAATACAGCGCAGTCGACGGGCTGCCGGATGATTGGCACTTGGTGCATTTGGGTTCGCGCGCCGTGGGAGGCGCAGGCCTCGTCATCACAGAGGCGACCTCGGCTTCGGCTGATGGCCGCATCACGCCCGGCTGCACCGGCATCTGGACTGAGGCACAGGCCGCAGCGTGGACGCGCATTGTGCGCTTCGTGCATCAGCACTCGGGCTCCAAGATTGCGCTGCAGCTGGGCCATGCCGGCCGCAAGGCTTCGTGCTCGGTACCTTGGGAAGGTGATGCGCCGCTGACGGACGCGCGAGCCTGGCCGACGATCGGACCGTCGTCAGAGCCTTTCAAGGTCGGCTGGCACACACCCAAGGCGATGACACGCGCCGACATGGAGCGCGTGCGTGCGGACTTTGTCGCCGCCGCACAGCGGGCTGAACAGGCCGGCTTCGATGCGCTGGAGATCCATGCCGCGCATGGCTATCTGCTGTCAAGTTTCCTTTCCCCGCTCTCCAACCGACGCACCGACGAGTATGGCGGCAGCCTCGAAGGACGCATGCGCTATCCCTTAGAGGTAGTGCGCGCCGTCCGTGCAGCATGGTCAACAGCGAAGCCGCTCTTTGTGCGCATCAGTGCGTCTGATTGGCTTGACAGTCAAGGTGGCTTTACCTGCGAGGAAGCGGTAGTGTTCGCGCGCGAGCTGAAACACGCAGAAGTCGACTGCATCGATGTGTCCAGCGGCGGCAACTCGCCTCTCTCGCGCATCGACTACGGCCGCATGTACCAAGTGCCCTTCGCCGATGCGATCCGCCACGGCGCACAGATTGCCGTGCAGTGCGTGGGCGCCGTGCAGGGACTGGATCACGCCAACACCGTCCTGGCCGCTGGCCGCGCCGACCTCGTCGCAATGGCGCGTCCGCACCTCGCCGACCCGTACTTGGCCCTGCATGCGGCTGCCGAGGTAGGCAAACATGACATGCCTTGGCCCAAGCAATACCTAGCCGCCAAACCGCGGCCCAAGGCCGGCGAGCCGGAT
>JBILXQ010000160.1:0-6194 GCA_044378375.1 Planctomycetota bacterium | reverse complement strand
CCACATGGGCACCTAGGATGCACCCAGTCGCCCAGCAGCTCAACGCTGGACTTGGTTCAGAAGCCCACGGTCGCACCGAAGGTGAGCGTCGCATTGTCCGCTTCCTCGACTGCGTCGCGTAGTTCCGAGTCGAGCACCGATGCCCAGGCGACTCCTGCGTTCAAGCCAACGACTTCATCAACCGTCCACGCCAGCGTGGCCGTGGCGTAGAGGTCACTGAAGGCGTCTTGGTTCACACCGTAGTTGAACTCGGTCATGCCGCTGCTCATCCATCCAACGGAGGAGGCCAAGGTGAGTGACCAAGCCTCCGCTAGGTCGAGCGTGTGGCTGCCACCCAACGTCGCATACACCCCATCCGCCTCGACGAAGTCCCAGTAGGCCGTCAAGGTGGGAGTCAGCGGCCATTCAGCGGCTTGCAGGCTGCCGTACAGCTCGGTGGTCAAGGCGGCGCCGCTGTGCGGGAAGGTGTATTGGATGGCACCTACCGACCACGTCATCGGACCAGCATTGGCAGTCCAGTCAGCGATGAGATCCAGCTCCGTGATGCTGCCAAAGGCGTCAAACTCGTTTGACACATCCATGTTGGCCCAGATGCTCGTTGTCAACACACCTTGTTCGCTGGCAAAGGCCGCATCCAACGAGGCTTGGGCTACAGGTCCATCATGGACAACCACGCCACGGCCTAGGTAGTTGCTGGATACACCTACTGAAGTGGAACGAGTAGCTTCTGTTCCAACGCAAGAGGCAGAGAACAGTGAAAGGACGAGGAACGCGGTGATGACGCGCATCGCGGATTCGGGGAGTGGTGATCCCCGCGGTGGTGGTGGAGATGTGCCATCCGGTGCGGGGGGCCCCGCGAGTCATCCGGCAGCAACACTTGCTCCGCTTCGACCTAGTGCGAGCGTCGTCTTGAATCTGTCTTGGAATCGATCTGGAAGAACCTTCCTAGTCCTTCACTCAAGCGGACCAGCGCCAGCCTTTGCGATGCAACCACATGAGCAGCGGACACCAAATCAACAGGTTGGAGGCCGCGAACAGCAAGCTCGCCAGGTGTGGTTCGGTGAGCGGGGCATAGTAGGTTTGGTACAGCACATTGCGCGCGCTGGACTCGCCACCTTGCCACGGCAACTTCCACCACAGCAATGCGCGCGCTAAAAAGCCCGCACCCACATAGAGCAGCAGGGCGTTGTGCCCCATCGCAACAAGGAGTTCATGTGGGTAGCGCCACCACGTATGGCTGGATGCACGAGAAAGCAGCCACCACACGGCGCTGCAGAGGCCCGCGGTCCAGAGGACGAAGGAGCTTGTCCAGAGTGGTTTGTTGATCGGGACAAGCAGGGAGAGCGCGAGTCCCGACAGCAAGCAAGCCGCACCGAAGCGCAGAACCGCGCGCGTTCCCGTGTGGAGTGGACTCTGAGTCGCAGCAGCACGGATACGTTCACCCGCATGTAAGCCCAGCAGCCCCGTAGCGCAGGCGCCTAATGTGGATAGCAAACCCTCCGGGTCATACACACCTTGCAGGTACAGGTGCGCTTGCCCAACGGACCAGCGATCCACTTGCGCACCCAAGTTGAGAGCCTTGTCCAAGCCTTGTTCGGGCACGATGAGCAACAGCATCCACACCACAAGCAAGACAAGAGCACCGGCTAGATCGCGTTGGCGTGGCATGGTGCGCGCCCAGAACCACAGGAAGAGCGCTACGAGCGCGATGCGCTGAAGGACACCGTACACTCGCAATGTAGACCAATCCCAAGTGGGGATGGCATTGAGGAGCAACCCGAGCCCAAACAAGGTGAGGCCGCGGCGGAGGGCCTTGCTACCGGCGGAATGAGTCACCTTGCCAACGGCGACTTCATCACGCAGCCGCGCCAGAGACCAAGCCGCTGCTGCACCCGAAACCCACAAAAACAGCGGGAAAACAAGGTCAGCTAGCGTAAAGCCGTGCCATTCAGCATGGCGCAAGGGTGCGTAGACATGACTCCAGTCGCCAGCGTTGTTGACGAGGATCATCAAGCCCATCGCCAAGCCACGAGCGGCATCCAGACCTGCATCGCGGGTGCGTTTGCTCACTTGTGAAGGACTCCTTGTGCTACGAACCACAGCTCGCAACGAGGTGTGTAGTTTAAATCGAGAGCCGCGCGCAGTGCGAGCGCGTAGACCTTGAGTTGCTCTACATACTGCTGGCTACGAGCGGCCAAGTCTGCGACGCGATCCGTCTTCCAATCGACGACGACGAGTGAGCCATCCAGGTCGCGGTAGACCATGTCGGCTGTACCGCGCAGACCGTGTACTGCACCTTCGGTTTCGTTGGCTGGTGCTGCCACGAACAGCGGCAACTCGCGCGCGATCACGCGCGGCCAAATTTGCTCCAATTGCGTGCAGAGTGTCGAGGATCGGAAGCTCTGCCATGTGTCCAGTGCGCTCTGCGCCGCTTCTGCAAAAGTGACCTGATCGTGGGGGGTGTGCACGAGTGCCTGACGCACCAAGTGCTGAATGCGTGCAGGAGTCATCGCGGCCAAGCCACCTTCCCAATCATCACTGGGCAGTGTCTCGAAGATCGCGTGCACAGCCGTGCCAGCCGCGCGTGCAGCGAGAGGTGTGCGCCCCGTCGGAGTCACAACAGCCGGTGCATCCATTTCCGGCGCAACCTGTTCAAGGTGCGCCAGCGAGGAGGCGGCGGCAAAGAGCGGACGCTGCTCTCGTTGCTGTGCACTCGTGCGGAGAGTTTGAAGGGCGAGCATCTCCGCTTCGTCGCGGGTGCTCGTGTCGTGGACTTGGACGGACACAGTTGCCGTGCGTGGTGCTTCCATGTCCGTGATGACCGTCCGCACCATCCAAATAGGCGTAGAGATGCATAGCGGCTCGGGCTGGGAACCTGCACGCCATGCGGCTGCGTGCGTGCGCAAACGACTTCCAAGTTGCACTTCCTGCGGGATCGTGCGGGCCATCAAGGCGTGGAAGCTGCCTTGGCCTTCGCCTGTTGTTGCGGGAGGCAGGGGCGCACTCACCCACAAGCGGTTCTTCGCGCGTGTGAGAGCCACATACCACAGGCGCACGCGCTCAGCGTCTTCGCGCCGTTGACGTGCTCGACGCGCTAGGAACCACAACGGGCTGGGCCGTTGGAAGAGCCGTAGTTGCTTGGTTTGTTCGTCCCACGCCGTGGGGGCTTCTTTGTTGTTCTTGCCATGCGCGGTATCGACCACATACACCTGTTCAAAGTCCAGCCCTTTGGACGAGTGCACGGTCATCACGCGCACTGCATCGATGGCTTCGCCTGCGGGTGCATCGCCCTCGCGGCGTCCGTTTTTCAGGCAATCTCGCAGCAGTGCCAAGAGGGACAGGGCCTCGCCGCCATGCTCGAGCAAGTGGACGCGCACTTGCTCGAAGAAGCGAGCGAGATTGGCCGCGCGCCACTCGCCCAAGTAGCGTGCCGCCTCCAAGGGCTCCGGCCCGAGCAGGTCGCGCAACGCAGCCAAGAACTGTTCGACATTGCCATTCGCCAGGAGGCCGCGCAGCACCCACAACGCTTCAATCGCATGCACGAGCGCGGCATCGCTGTTGGGGTTATCACACACTCGCAAGAGTTCCTGACGCGCCTCCTGTGAGTACTGCTCATGCCGGGCGGCCAGTGCATGCAAGTCGCGTTGCATCAAGGTCACCATGCGCTGGTCGGTCAAGCCACACACAGGGGACTTCAAGGCGGCCACGAAGGACAGCTTGTCTTGGGGATCGACGATGCACGCGAGCCAAGCCACGGCATCGCGTACTTCACGACGGCGGTAGTAGCTGCGGTCGGACGCGAACTCGTAGGGGATGCCAGCATCGCGCAGCGCTTCGAGCAGCAAGGTGAGCCCGCCTGTGTAGGCGGACAAGATGCCGATGGAGGAACGCTTGATGCCCGCATCGAGTTGGGCTTGGATTTCACGAGTGAGCTCTTGTGCCTCGAGCCTTCGCCGAGCCTGCGCGCTGGTGTCGTTCTTCTCCCAGAACTCGTCCTCTTTGCTTGCGTTGGAGTGCGCTTGCGGAGGTACTTCCCAGATAGCCATGGCGATAGGGACTTCGCCCACCTCGCTGCGGTGTGGTTGCAATGCGCGGAAGCTGGGCTGCACCCCAGCTTCGGCTTCCATCACTGGTTCTACGACCGCATTCACGGTGTGGAGGATGTTGTGCGTGCTGCGGAAGTTGCGCACCAAGTCGTATACCTGAGCTTGGTGGTCGCGCTCCAACTCGTGTTCGAAGGTTTCCAAGGCGCGCAAGTCTGCATTGCGCCAGCCGTAGATGGATTGCTTGGGGTCGCCGACAATGAAGAGCCCGGGGCGTGCATTGGCTGAGCCTTCTTGAGTCCGTGCTTCCGTCTGCAAGCAAAGTTGACGCACCAAAGCGTACTGCTGCGGATCGGTGTCTTGAACTTCATCTAACAGCACTTGCCGTAAGCGCGCGCGCTCGGTGCGGCGCACTTCGGGATGTAGCTCTACAACCGTGCGCGCCAGCCGTAACAAGTCGGACTGCGCTACGACTGCCCGGATTCGCAGGCCTTCGCCTGCGTGCAGCAGCATGCGCTGCACTAGGCCACGGGCGGCCTGATGGAACTCCCGGTCGAACAGCGGCACATCGCGCAGCAACTCGTACAAGCTTCGCGTGGCGTGCGCGAAGGCTGCATGGTCGTGGCCCAAAGCATTGACCAAGGCCTTCTGGTGTTTGTCCGGCTTGATCTTGAGGCACTTGAATAGCGACTCGTTGGCACAAGACGCGCGCGCCGCCTCGATGGAACGCGAAGGATCCGAAACGGCGGACCACGAGGAGTGCAAGTCGAGCAGCGTCTCAAATGCCGACTTCCAATCCTTGAGCTTGGAGAACGAAGGAGCGGCCTGCGTGTGATAACTGACCACACTCGCAACGAGCGCTCGCGCGGCCTCAAGCCAAGTACGCATCGCATCCTCGGACCAAGGATCCGCATCCAAGTCTTGGTGGCGCACGCCTTCGCTGTAGAGACGCACTACCTCATCGGCCACATCGCGTGGCCAGATACCTTCTTGGCCGAGTCGCATCCACTCCGACTTCGGCACGCTTGCAAGGGCTTGCAGGTCCGCGCGTACGGCATCATGCACACTGGCGCGCAGCGCTTCGCCATCGCCATCAACTCCGAATTGCGGATCGAGCTGCGCCGCTTCGTGGCGACGCAACAACAAGCCTCGGCACCAGGCGTGAATGGTGGTGCACAACGGTCCTTGCAACGCATCCAGCAACCACTGCGCTCGCTGCGGGGCTGCGGGTGCCAAGTCCGCGGCGAGTAGCCCCAACACCGTTTGTCCTTGCGAGAGCTTGCGCAGCTCTTCGCGCACCTTGCGGTCCATGTCGGCCGCGGCGGCCTCGGTGAAGGTCATGGCCACTACGCCCGCCAAAACCGCTTGGGCTGTATCCGAGGGCGCGCGCGCGGGATCCTCGCGCAGAGCCCGCTCCCAACCCTGTCCGGTGGTCCAGGCCAAGATGCGCGCGACCAGAGTGGTCGTCTTGCCTGTGCCGGCTCCGGCACGCAGGTAGATCGGCGTGTCAAATACAGTTACCGCAGCACGACGACCGGCATGATCTTCTTGGAGTGCGGCGGCTTGTGCGTTGTGGTCGAGCATCACGCTTGCACCTTCTTGGCGTACGGTAGATCCCAGAGTTGCAGCAGTGCCGACGGTGGTGCTTCGCCTTGAACAGCGAGATCACGCTCGTGCTGAATCCATGTGCGCAGGCGTAGCGCGGCGGCGGTGTCACCTTGACGGCAGGCCAGGGCCACTTCGCAATGGCCACAGGCTGGACCTGTGCGCACACCTTGCGCATCTGTCAGGCGCGGCAACCACTGGCCTTGCTTCATGGCCTCGGCGACCACCTGTAGTACGCCACGGAACTCGCGCTCCATGTCTGGCTGGCTGTGCGGGTCCACGAGGTACTGCGTGCGTGGTGTGCAGCCCGTCTTCTCGTCCAAGTGGTCGTAGCGGGCCGGTTGCTGGGTTGCGAGCGCATACAACATGCCTTGCACCAAGCCACCTTTGGCGTTGCGCTTCATCAGCCCGGATTGGATGTACTTCGCGCCCTCCGAGCCGGAACCATGCAAAGGCCGGCCTGTCTTCAGGTCGACAAGCTGCGGTTCGCCTTGCACCTTCTCGAGTCGATCCGCGCGGAAGCGTACGCGCCCCAAGGATGGCAAG
>JBILXQ010000159.1:0-6206 GCA_044378375.1 Planctomycetota bacterium | reverse complement strand
AACCCTTGCGGCGTCGGATTGTGCTGGATGATGTAGTTGTACCAGTCAATCACATACACAGCGCCACTCGGTGCAACCTCAGCACAAATCGGCGCAAACCACTCATCGCGCGAGGCCAGCAAGGTGCCTCCATCCAGCGCTTTCCAAGCGGAACCATCGCGCTCCAGCAGCGAGGCATGCACCAACTTCCCGGTGGGCTCGCAGACCAGAGCCATGCGATTCCAATAGCGCTCGGGCCACAAGCGATGCGTGTACACACGCGCGCCCGCCGCGGCTGTGTATAGGCCGAACCAGTCGACTTGACGCACGGCAGAGGTAACAGGATGCATGCGCTCATAGGTGTAGATCGTCTCGACTGCGCGGGCACGCACACCCTTGACCTGTTCCTTGAGCGGATTCGGCAACGACAGGTGCATCACCACATCGTGGTTGGCCGTGGAGAGAAACGCCTCCCCTTCCTCAGAGAGTCCAAAGCCCCAGGTGTTGTTGGTGGTCGAGCCGAGGAACTGCAGTTCGGAACCATCGCGACGGAAGCGATAGACACCTTGGCCGAACGACATAGGCTTGCCGCCTACCTCGCCGGCAAAGCCCGAATAGCCCACACAACCCCAGACCCAGCCATCAAAGCCCAACTGCAGGTTCGATGGACCAGCATGCGTGTCGCCGGTGCCCCAACCGCTGAACAAGACGCGCCGTTCGTCACACACCAAGTCGCCATCGCGATCCACCAACAGCAGCGTGTGCGGTGCTTGCTGGACGATCACGCCCTCCGGCACGAAGCACACAGAAGTTGGAATCGACAGCTTGTCGGCGTACACCACATCCTTTTCATACGCGCCATCGCCATCTTCGTCGATCAGTACACGCAAGCGATCGCGCCCCTGGCCGGCCGGCTGTAGCTCGTTCGGATAGTCCAGCGTCTCACACAACCACAGCCGGCCATCACCGTCAAAACGCATGGACAACGGCTTGCCGATGCGCGGCTCGGACGCGACGAGGTCCACCTCCATGCCGCTGGCCACATGCATGAGCGCACGGCTTTCCTCAGGCGAGAGCGGTTTAGGCATGGTGCCTTGCACCTCTTTGCCGCCGGTTGGCTTGTAGAACGGCACGCGCGCCGCCACCCGCTCGATCACTGGCTCTGCAGGCCGCGGCCGCATAAACCGATCGCCCGCCGCCCAGCGCACCCCGCGCTCGACGAGGTCATGAAAGCCAGGTTGCGTCCATGTCCGCGCATCGTGTCCCCAAGCCGTGTAGAAGACACGGCCACTCCCTTCCGAACGCGTCCATGTCCAAGGCTCATCACGATCACCCTCACGGCGCGTCTCCAGCAACACGCGATCCGCAGCGTGCCGATGGTGCACATATGTTTCGTCCTCGCAGGCAAACGGCAGGTAGCCCGCCATTGCGGGATGCGTGGCCCCTACGAGGTCCGTGGTGAAGTGCTCGAAGCCATGCCGCTCGAACTGCGCTCCTACCAGGCGCACATACTCGTCGCTGTTGCGAAAACAGAAGCTCGCACAATGCAGCGGCACAAAGCCCTTGCCACTTTGGATCCACGCGAGCAATGCGCGCTCGGACTCAGCCGGTAGCTCGTCAATGTTCGCGTAGACGATGAGCGCGTCCTTGTCCGACAAACCTGACAGCGACAAGCGCGCCACATCTTCGGTGTACTCCAAATCGACACCCGCGCGCTCGAGCGCGGGCTGCAGCTCTCCGAAGCGCACGCGCGGCTGATGATGCCCCTGATCACCCAAAAACAGCACCCGCACGCCCGCAGCCTGCGTTTCTGCGCCGTTCGCGAGCGTCAACAGCGACAGGACGACTAGAGCGTGCAGCAGCGTGCGGAGTCCTCTCATGGACTCCGATCCTAGTCGAGTCGCGCTCAGATGCGGTGCATGAAGCGGAACACCCGCTCATGCATCACGCGCACCACATAGTCCTCGGGCCCGCCCAAGCACTCCATGTGGCGCTTGACCGCGCCAAACATGGTGCCGGGAGGCAACTCCACCGTAACCACCATATGGAAGTACCCCTCGACCATCTTCTGCGAGATGTCGTGCACACTGCCTTGCGTAGCTGCAATGGCCGTCGTGATCTCAGCCAAGATACCGGGACGATTGCGCCCGACCGCCGTCACCACCACGCCGGTGACCACCTCATCGGGATCACCTTGCGGTTCCGGCAAGTGCGGCAAAGTGCGTTGCGCACGCTCGGCATCGGGGCCGCGATCCGGCGTGGGCTCTTTCCACGCACTCCCGCGGCCAGTCACGATCAGGATGCCGTGAGCGCGCGCCAGCTCTTGCGCAGCCGCAGTGACGATCGTCTCTTCATCGACGATCACCTCCTTGCCACCCGCGGCCAAGCGCCGCAGGTCTTCACTGGTGAGGAAGCGCCGTGCCATCACAGATGCCGGACGAGATCGTGGTGCGGGCTGGGAATGACAACTTCACGCGCCAAAAGGCCGCGTTCTTGCGCCTGTTTCGCACCGGCGGCCACCGAGCTCTTCACATCGCTGACCTCACCGGTCAGCACAAAGTAGCTCTTGCCACCCAGACCATTCGCCAGGCGCACATCGATCAGATCCACCGTGGCCGTCTTCAAAGCCACATCCGCAGCGGCGATCGTCGAGGCCACCGTGTTGGTCTCGATCACGCCGATGGCATCCAAAGTGCCTTGCAAGCGGCCGGTGCGCTTGAGCATCGGCACGACTTGCGGATGCAGCTGCGGAATGACCAGTTGATCCACGAGATCACCACCGGCCAGTTGCGCGCCGCGCGCCGTGGCAGCGCGCACATCCTGCACCGAGCCGGTGTACAGCATCACGTACTTGCCCGGCTGCACGGGTGTGGCGAAGAGCAACTCGACTTGCGCTTCCTTCAAGACCGCATCAGCGACCTCGATACCACGCGCCACGCTCGAGGTTTCGAGCACACCGATGGCGACAGCCAGCGCCACATCGTCGCGCACCACGGGATTGAGGTCGTTGCGGTTCATGAGTAGCTCTGCTTCTAGTGAGGGCGGGCCTGATCAGATCGCTCTCGTGCGATCTTCGGAAGGTGTGGGTCCGACGAGCGTGCCGTCGGCGAGTTCCATGCGGTCGATGATGCCAGCCACCGCGGTTTGGAAGCCGATGTCGTGGCTGCGACCAATGCAGTGGCGTGCCGCTCGACCAAACACCACGAGCACGCGCTCGCCGATGCCTGCGCCGAGTGTGTCCACCGCCACCAAGGTCTCGGCCGAGGCTTTGCCATCGGTCGTGTACGGACGGATCACCAACAGGCGCAAGCCTGTCAGCGTGGGATCCTTCTTCGTGGCCCAGACATTGCCGACGACTGTGCCGATCAACATCTCACGCGCCCTCCACAGAGAGATCCGCGCGCCAACTCGCCGGCGCGCCGGGGATGTCGAAGTCGTCGACGATGCCGACGACAGCGGCTTCGAAGGCATAGTCGCCATCATGACCGAGCGTGGCCACGCGCGCCGCCTTGCCAAAGGCCACCACGACGCGCTCACCGAGCTTGGCACCCAAAGCATCGGCACACACCACAGGCGTGACCTTGGGCGCGCCAGGTTCGCGACGCTCATCCAAGGCCTCCACCACCAAAAGGCGCAGAGCCTTGAGGTCGTCGACCTTCTTGGTTGCCCAAACTTCGCCCACCACGCGGCCGAGGAACATTAGTCCACTCCCTCGTTGCTGCGGCCGGGCAACCCGTGCAAGGCGCGCTCCACAGCCTTCACGGCCTCGTCAATCTCGGCGTCCGTGCCGGCTAAACGCAAGCGCCCCACAGCACCTTCGGCACCGAGACCCACGATGCGAATCGGCGAGTGCTTCTCAGCCTCATTCGCAGCTAGAGTCACATACACCGCGGGGTTCACTTCCAAGGTGTAGAGCGTGTCACCGCCCAACACGAGCATCCCCGCGCGCGTGCGATTGATCATCATGGCTTGGTGATCGCTCAGCTTGCGGATGATCTCGCTTGTCAAAAGATTCGGACGCAGCGCATCGCTCGTGGAGACACCCAAACTGCCCAGAATCGCCGCGCCTGCTTGACGCACCATGCCCTGATCCGGGCCGTGCACCTCAAGCGTGCCGTAGCTGCGCTCCGTCACCAGCGCACCGGGCTTGACATCACAACTCTTCAGCGCGATGTCCATCAAACGGTTGATGACGATGCCCGGTTGCACCTCCAGCCAAAAGGCCGCCTCACCCGCGACAGGGAAGTACCCGTCGGAGTTCGTGGCGACTGTGGCGGCGAACTGCGGCTGCATCTGATCGATGTAGACCGCGCCGCGCAGCGTGACCGCGCGCGTGGACATGGAGGTGCGTCTTAGAGCGATGCGTCCAGAGCCCTACTCAGCTCTGCTCGGGAATCGGCGGCAGGAACAGGTCCAAGTCCGCAGCAGGGCGCGGAATGACATGCACGCTGACCAACTCGCCGACGCGCTTGGCAGCGGCTGCGCCAGCCTCGACCGCGGCCTTCACCGCGCCGACTTCGCCGCGCACCATCACGGTGATCAAGGCACCGCCGGAGCGTTCCTTGCCGAGCAGCGTGACCTTCGCGGCCTTGCACATGGCATCGGCTGCCTCAACTGCGCCCACGAGACCCTTGGTCTCGATCATGCCTAGAGCGATCATGCCTTCCATTGTCGTCCTTCCTTCTTCTTGGTAACGGCGGTCTGCGCTAGATGCGAAGGCTCATGCCTTGCACGTAGAAGTGGCCGCATCGTGGTGTTTGCATCCCTTGCACGGCCCGAGCGGACAGCCCGAACCGGCCTGGCTCATCATCGAGAGGATCTCGTTCGTGGAGAGCGAGGATCCTGCCGCGTGCCCGCCTGCAGGAGGCGCGCTCTGCGAAGGCGCACTCCTCGGTGGCAGGCTCTTGGCGCCACCGCCGACCTTGGAGGCCCAGGCGGCAGCGACGGGTGCGGCCACAGGAGCCGGCGCCGCGGGGCGCTCGATCAGCGGCGCGTTGCCGCGCCAATTGCTGGCCGCATCGGGCTCCATGCTCGAGCGCGACAGCGGCGCGAGTCCCCCGCCGAGCGCCGGATCGCCAGCGAGTCCGGAGCCGCGCGGCATGCCGTCCTTGGTGAGCGCCGCCACGCGCGCATGATCCTTCTTCTCGATCTCGGTCCAATCGCGCCGCACAAACGCAGCGCGCTTGATCGTCACCATGTGGCGCGCGCTGATGTTGTCGCTGGTGATGTTGCCGGCCTGCGGGCCGCAGCCCAGCGAGAAGCTCGGCACGAGCTGCGTGCTGTAGCCGACTGCACCTTGCGAGCTCGGACCGTTGACCACAATGCGTGAGGCCGGCTTCTCGAGGAAGAAGGCATCGAGCACCTTCTCGTCCTTGGCGTGAATCGCGCAGGTGTGGCCGAGGCCTTCCGCCTCGAGCATTGCCATGCTAATGCGGCAGCCTTCTTGCCAGCCATTGACCTTGTGCACCGACAACACGGGCGCAAGGATCTCGATCGACAACGGCCACTCAGGCCCGACGCCGCCTTGCAGCGCAAGCAAGACCGTGGTCGTTTTCGGCACGGCGAAGCCCGCCGCCTCGGCGATGCGCCAAGGATCGAGCCCGACCACATCAGGGTTCATGTGCCCGCGCACATTGCAGTACTTCGCGAGCTTCTTGGTCTGCTCTTCGTCGCACAGGTGCGCGCCACGCTTCTTGAGCTCGCCGAGCAACTGATCCGCGACCGGTGCATCGACCACGATGCCCTGTTCCGAACAGCACAAGGTGCCGTTGTCGAAGCTCTGGCTGGCGACAATCGAATGCGCCGCCCAAGCCACATCGGCCGTGCGATCCACATACACAGGCACATTGCCCGGACCGACGCCATAGGCCGGTTTTCCGCTGGAATACGCGGCTTTCACGAGGCCGGTCCCGCCCGTGGCAAGGATCATCGACACCTCGGGATGCTTCATCAGCGCGCCGGTCGACTCGATGGTCGGGTTCGGCAGGCACTGGACCAAGTCCGCCGGCGCGCCTGCGCGTTCCAGCGCACGCCGCAGCACCTCGACCGTCTCGCCGATGCAACGGCGCGAACGCGGGTGCGGGCTGATGATGATCGCGTTGCGTCCCTTCACCGCGATCAACGACTTGAAGAGCGTGGTCGAGGTCGGGTTCGTGGTCGGGACGATGCCCGCAATCACGCCCACAGGCGAGGCGACTTCGACGATGCCGCTGCGTTCATCGCGCTTG
>JBILXQ010000158.1:0-6294 GCA_044378375.1 Planctomycetota bacterium | reverse complement strand
GCGCATACGGGTGCACGGAGGCCACAGGCACGAACTCGGCGTGAAAGCGCGCGTACTCGACCACAAAGTCATCGGGCACATAGAACTCCGTGCGCGCCTCATCGACCGTCCCATCGGCACGGTAGTGCTTGTCAAAGGCAAGGATCGCACACCGTCCCGCGCCCGCAGCAGTCACCATGTCGTCCAGGCGCTTCATCCACTGCTGCGAAGCCACCGTCAGGTCTTGGACTCCTGCAGCACCGGTGTAGGCCAAGAACTGCGCGTGCTTGATGGGGTGACGCCACGACAGCATCTCGGGATGCACAGAGGCCCCGGACCAATCACCCTGCAGGCCCGCCACATGCGCGTGACCGTCCACTCGTTTGGACAGGTCTAGCCCGTTCAGACTGCGCTCCACCAAGGCGCGTGCCGCAGGCGAAGCTCCTTGCGCGAACCCAGCGGGATCAGCGTGCTTGGTCTGGCCCAGCGACACCAACGCCAAAGGCACCAGCCACCACCACAACCACGCCAGCACAGCCAACACGGCCAGCGCTCGAATGGTGCGCTGCGTCCAGCGCCGCAGCTTGGCCTCCAGATCGTCGCGGCGGGCCACACGCGCAGGTGTGTTGCGAGACTCAGCACTGAGCGCGTCGTTGTGGTCCTCCATCGGTGTCTTTCTCTGGATCTAGCCTAGCCTCTTGCGCGCGCTACACCCAAGGACCATGGTCTGACGAGGAAAGGCACACACTCGTGACAACAGCTCCCACCACCACGCCTCGCATCGGGCTGTACCACGCCTCCTTGATGGTGATGGGTGGCATCATCGGGGTGGGCATCTTCTACAACCCGTCCAAGGTGGCGGCACTCTCGGACTCGAGTGCGCACGCGCTGTGGTTGTGGGCGCTGGGTGGCATCGCTGCACTGTGTGGAGCCGCCACCTTCGCGGAGCTGGGCGCTCGTTTGCCGCAGGCGGGCGGTTGGTATGTGTACTTACGCGAGGCGGTGCATCCGTTCGTGGCCTGGCTGTTTGCCTGGGTGGTCGTTGGCGTCATCTCGACCGGCGCCATCGCCGTCGTGCTGGCGATTGCGCTCCAGAACTTCAGTGCCTTGTGGCCCGCACTTGGCGCGCCGGAAACGACCGCTGGTCGCCTCACAGGCAGCGTGCTGATCGTGCTCATCACCGCCGTGGTCGCTGCGGGCGTGCAAACCGGCGCACGCCTGCAAAGCGCGTTGATGCTGCTCAAGATCGCCGCCATTCTGGCCTTGGTGGGCGGCGCCATCTGGCTGTCCAGCACACTTGACAGCGCAGGTCTAGCCACCCCGGCTGCTGATACTGCCGTGCGCGAGGGCTCTTGGCTCGCGCGCAGTGTGCAAGGCATGTTGCCCGTGCTCTTCACCTGTGGTGGCTGGCACATGGTCAGCTACATGGCACACGAGGTGCGCGATCCGCGCCGCACCCTGCCGCGCGCGATCGTGTTGGGCGTCGTCGCTGTCGTGGCGCTCTACCTAGCCTTGGTGTGGGGCTACTTGCAGGTCTTGGGCCTCGAAGGCGTGGCAGCCAGCAGCGATTTCGCCGGCCAAGCAGCCACACTGTGCTTTGGCGAAGCCGGCGGCCTGATCCTGCGCGCGGCGATGGGCATCTCGGCCTTGGGCATGGTGGTGGTGATCATCCTCGCCTCCCCGTGGCTGGTCGTGGCGATGTCGCGCGATGGTGCCTTGCCTGCGCGAGTAGGCGCCTTGCATCCCACCACAGGTGCGCCGGTGACCGCGCTGGTGCTCCAAGCGTGCCTAGCCTTGGGCTATTGGTGGCTGGGCACGGCGGACTTGCTGGTCGAATCGATCAGCTTTGTGGAGTGGATCTTCCACGGACTCGCGGCCGTCGCTTTGCTGCGTTTGCGGCAACGCGACACAGCAGGTTCCTTCCGCGGCTGGCGCGCGCCGCTCGTGGCCCCGCTGCTCTACTTGGCCTTGGCAGTCGCGATCGTGCCAGGCAACTTGCTGGCGCTGAATCTGCGCGCTGCAGGCATCGGCGGCACACTGCTGGTGCTAGCCACTCTCGCTTGGTTCGTCGTGCGTCCCTCACGCGCGTGAGAAGCTGTCGCCGTCAAGCACGGGCTCTTTGTGCGCGGTCAAACCCAATGCCAATCCCAACATGGCAAAGGTCGCCAGCTGCGACGAGCCACCGGTCGAGAAGAACGGCAAGGTCAGACCTGTCAAGGGAACTAGACCAAGGTTGACGCCCACATTCACCACCAAGTGCGCGGCGAAGTAGACGGCGACACCGGTGACCGCGAGTTTGGAGAAGCGGTCACGCAGCCCCGAGGCGCTCTTGAGCAACGACAACACGAACAGCGCGTAGATCGCCAGCACCAGCAACGCACCCACAAAGCCCCACTCTTCTGCCACCACGGCGAAGATGGAATCGCAATCCCGCTCGGGCAGGTAGGCCATCTGGTTCGCCACACCCTCGCCGGAGCCCGTACCCGTCCAACCGCCGTTCCCGATGGCGACACGGGCGTGATAGACATGGAACGCGGCACCATTCTTGGCGGCCAGCAACTCCTGCGTGCCCCATGAGTCCGTCCAGGTGCGCACACGCTGCAGCTGATAGTCATGCAGCAAGAAGCCCGTGTGGTATGCAGCGAGCGAAAGCAACGGCACACCGAGGAACCCTACGGCATAGACCTTCCAACTGGCGCCCGCGACCCACAACAAAGCCAATGTGACCGGCACCATCGTCATCGCCGTGCCCAAGTCTGGTTGACGGGCCACCAATAAGATGGGCACCAAAGCCACAGGCAACGCACGCAACCAGTCGCGCAGCGTGCGCAACTTGTTGGCGGCCAATGCAGCCGCCAGCGCGATCACCAACGCCACCTTTGCCAACTCGGAGGGCTGCAAGTCCCAGCCTAACGGCAACTGAATCCAGCGCTGGGCTCCGTTGCGCTCCTCGCCGACGACGAACACGGCGAGTAGCAAGGCCACAGCCAAGCCCCACACCCACAAGGCGTGGCGGCGCAGCCAGCGCGGACGCACCGCCATGGCCAGCAACAGGAACGGCAAAGCGACCAAGGTCTTCTGCGCATGCGAGGCCCACGACACGCCCACGCGTTGGTGCAACTCGTCAGCATCTGCGATGGAGTGCACCGTCAAGTGCCCTAACAGTGCCAGCAAGAGCGCCAAGAAGGCCACGTGCCAATCGAGCTCGAACCAGCGCACCTCCTTCAAGGACACGGCACGCTGCAAGACATCCCGGGCCTTGGCGCTCACTGTCCAGCCTCCTTGACAAGGTTGCGGACGGCCTCATGTTGCAGGAACTGCGCCGCCACCCAAGCAGCGGTGCGGCTGGAGGTTTCCGTCGTGTCGTGCAGGTACACCACAACGACCCATTGCGGACGCTCGACGGGGAACCAACCACCGACCCAAGCATGCTTGCGTTGCTTGCCCGCATCCTTGTCCGCGCGGTCTGCGGCCGACAACTGCGGCGACTCGCGGATGGCGCCGATGTCTGCCGAACCGGTCTTGCATGCCAAGCGGAAGCCCAAGCTCGCACGATCCAAGCCTTTGCCATGCGCCGAGCCACCCGCTTCCTCGACGACCGCCACCATGGCTTCGCGCACATAGCTCAGCGCTTCGGATTTGACCACCACATCGCGCGCGGTGCTGGGCACTTCGCGGCCGCCGATGCTCGCCACCAAGCGCAAGTCCGGCAAGCGTCCCGTGGCGAGAGCGCACATGCCGCGCGCCACCTGCGCCGGCGTGGCCTCCAAGACTTGCAAGCCGTTGGGGAAGCGCACGCGATCGAAGCGCGACTCCAGACGGGCACGCACTTGGTCATCGCTCAAACGCGCGTGCAAGCGCCAGTCTTCCCAACCTTCGCCAGCACCAAAGCCAGCCACGGACCAAGCACCCGTGGCTTGGCCGAAGCCGAACTCGCGCGCCATGCTGACCAAGTCATCCGGCGGATACTCAAGACCCATCTGCGCAAAGTACGCGTTGCACGACACCACCAACGCGCGCCGCAAGTCACAACTGACATGCACACCGTTGCAAGCGATGGTCTCGAAGCGGCCGTTGCACGGATACTGACGCTGCGGGTCGTAGGACAACTTGTCCAAAGCCCATGACGCGACAAACGGCTTGAATACACTGCCCGGCGGGTTGAAGCCGGGGCGATGAAAGACTCGCTCGCGCGGTTCGCTGCGTGCACGACCGCGACCAGGTGTGGGCTCAAGGCCCGGCGCTGCGGGTTCGGAAGCAGCCGCCAACACCGCACCATCCACCGTGCACAGCATGATGGCGCCCACGGGATTCGCGAACCAAAGCTGATCGGTGTCATCGCCGAGCGGCGGAGGCACAGGATGGGCAAGTGTCTCTTGCGCCGCCGTTTGCAAGGCAGCATCCAGCGTCAGCACCACTTCTGCTCCATCGCGCGGGGCAATGCTGGCTAAGCGCGAGGCGCGCGAACGCTCATAGAGACCTTGTGATTCGTACACACCAAAGCTGCCGCGCAAAGCTGTGTCCAACCAAGCCTCGATGCCGCTGCGCCCCACCCACTCGGACTCGCGCGCGACACGACCGTCGACACCCACAAGGCTCTCCCACGCCAGCAACTCGCGCAAGGACGGACGGCCCACAGTGCCCAACAACTGCGGCGCCATAGAGAGACCATTGGCATCGCGACGCACGGGCGCGCGGCGCGTGGTCTCGCGCACATCAAAGCCGGGATGCAGACCACGCTCGCGTGCCAAACGGTGCACCAACTCGTACGACGGCTCGCCGATGAAGCGCACAGGACGCGACGCAATGTCCACGGACAAGTACGCCTCATGCTGCAAGGCACGCGCGATGCGCTCGGCTGAGATGGCGCGCGGGGCGGACGCCTCCGGCAAACCCAGACTGCAGACACGCTCGATGGCCTCGGCATGGCGATCTTCCAACGCAGCCACAATGTCCAACAAAGCTGTGCGCGCCTCATCACCTTCGAGGCCGCGCGGACCATCCGCCAGCTGCGTCCATTGGGCCACCAAGTCCGCGTGCGGGTACTGCGGACGCGCATCCACCAACGGGCTATGCGCAAAGCGCTGCAGGTGCGCTAGACCGTGCCACGCGTCCGCTGTCTCTGCGCCGACCAAGGCCTGCCAATCCTCATCCACAAAGGGCAAGCAGCGCGCACCAGCCAACGCTTGGGCATCGAGTCGCACACCCTCCAACGCGCTAGACAGCTGCGCCAGCACAGCCACTTCGTCGAAGGCCTCCAAGCCTTCACGCGCGACGGCATTGCGTTGGGCATCATCGGCATAGATCGCTGCGAGACCTTGCAGCACCACACGCTCCATCGCCAGCGGATCGCGTTCATTCGCGGCGCGCGCCAACACACGCGGCACCAACACCGTTTCCAGCTCTTGGCGCCAGCGTCCGGCACGGGTCGCGATCCACTGGGCGTGACGCTCCGCGCTGCGTCGCAAGGCGCGTCGCAGAAACTGGGTGTCCAATTCATCGCGCAAGACACGCGTGGGCACACGGCCTGCATCAAAGCCGAGCGCCAACTGAAACATGGCATCGGCCTGTGCATCCTCGCGTTCATCGCGCAAGCGTTGCAAACGCTCCAACAGCCGCTGCGCCGCATCTGCTTGCGGTGCAGCAGCCCCCGTCAAGTCCGCACCAAACTGCAAGCCATCCGTCTCGAGCATCTGCGCCAGCAACACAAAGCGCTCGCGCTCCTGTGCGAAACGCCGCTCCAGCAACTGGCACTCCTCGGCCACGCTGGAGCTGCGCCAACCAGCGAACAGCTCGAGGTAACTTTGCTTGACAGGACCTTCACGCCTCAACAAGCGCAACTTGCGCTCTTCCTCGCGCGTGGCCGCCAGGAAGCGCAAGGCATAGAAGCGCAAGTCCCCTGCCCGTGCTGCGCGCCACTCGCCACGCGGATCCGCAACGGCGGGGACGGCAAAGCCACGCAAAGCCGCACCACGACCGAAGTCATCCAGATCCGCAGGCGATAGCTCTAACAACGCACGCGCATGCGCCAACCCTTCCCGAGCCGCGTCCACATACGACACGCTCTGCCCATACGCCGAAGTCAAGGCGTGAGCGAGTTGCCCCAGAGCACTACCGCGCCGGAACTCGCGTTGCACATAGTCGACTTGCCAACGATCTTCGTCTTGCACCAGCGGCGTCAAGTCGTGGGCACGCAATGTCCCGCGGTGGTACGGCACCACTTGCGAGGAGCTGGTCAAGGCCATGGCTTGAGCGGCCCAAACCTCGCGTTGGGCCAGTTGAATCTGGGCTAAGCGTGCCACCACGCCCAGCAAG
>JBILXQ010000157.1:0-6318 GCA_044378375.1 Planctomycetota bacterium | reverse complement strand
CGGTGCGAGCCTGCATGCTCAAGGTGCCGTGCTCGTGGTGCAAGTGGGCACTTGCTTGGTGGTGGACGCGGTGTGGATCGAAGGCCAGCGCTGCCGTTTGCTGGGTGGCGCGATTGCGCCGGGTTTGCCGCTGCTGCAGCGTGCCTTGGCCGCAGGCACAGCGAGTTTGCCGGTCGTGACGCTGCCTGCGGAATCCGAGCGTGTACCTGCTCTGGGCAAGGACACCGAGGCCGCCTGTCTTGCGGGTGTTGTGAACGGTGTGCGCGGTGCCGCTCGTGAGTTGTGTGCGCGTCTCTGCAGCGAACTGGTCTGGCAGCAGCCCACGGTGCTGGTGGCCGGTGGCGATGCGTTGTGGGTCTTGGCTGCCTTGCACGAGGATCACCGTGCCGTGCTCCACACGCCGGAGCTTGTGCTGGATGGTCTGGAAAGCGCGGCGCGCGAGGTAAGGTTTACTTGACAGGGCATTCGGGGGCAGTGTGTCAGATTGTTTTGACAGCGGCTGCTCCCGCTGCTGTGGCCGTGGTGCGCATCGAAGCGCGTACCGAGGTGCTGCTGCAAGCCGCTTTGGCGCAGCTTGGTGTCGGGCGTTTGCCGCCGCTCGGTGCCGCACCTCTGGTTGCACTGCGTTGGGATGGTGTCTTGCACGAGGAAGCCATTTGCGTGCGCACCGCGCACGATGCGTTCGAGTTGCACACCACCGGTTCTCCGCCGGTGGTTGAGGCCGTGACGGCGCGACTCGCCGCTGGAGGTGTGGTGCCGTATGCAGCGCGCTCTGTCGAAGAGCGGGCCAGGCAAGCGCTCGCTGTGAGTGGTGGACTTACCAGCGCGCGCGTGTTGTTGGACCAAGCCCAAGGCGCGTTGCGTGCCGAGCTGCTCTGTTGGCCTGTCTTGACCCTTGCCGAGCGCGAGGCGCGTCGCACTGCGCTACTTGCACGCTCACGCCTTGTACAGCGCTTGCTGCGCCCCTTGCGCGTGCTGGTGGCAGGGCCCGCCAATGCGGGCAAGTCGACGCTGGTCAACCTGTTGAGTGGGCGCGAGGCCCAGCTGGTGTCTCCGCTGGCGGGTACCACGCGCGACCTGGTCGTGGTGCGGGCGCGCATGGGGGCCTACGAAGTCGATCTCGTCGATGGCGCCGGCTTGCGCGCCACTCCCGATCGTCTCGAGCAAGCGGGCCTCGAACTGGTGCAGGCCGAGCGCCACACTTGCGATGTGTGCCTCTGGCTCCTGCCGCGTGGCGAGGGGACTCTGCCGTCGCCGTTAGCGGGCCAGGCACCCTGCGTGGGGCTTGTCTCCCGCGCTGACGAATTGGCCCCCACCGACCCCCGCCGAGTGCACGCAGTGACGCAAGCCGAGCCCGAGGCCGCGCGTGCCCTTGTGCTGCGGGTGGTGCTGGAGCAGTTGGGCTTGCCGGCGGAGCCGTGGCCGCTGGCGGGGGGGCAGGCGGCCATTTGGGAGATGGGGGATGAGGAGTATGTGAGGGGCTTGGATTTGGGGGGGAGTGCGGGGGTGCTGGAGGCGGCGCTGCAGCAGTGGATGGATACTGGCGTGGCTGGTTGTGCACGAGTGTGAGTTCCGTGCGTACCACCTGAGTACAAACAGGCCGATTCTTGGGACGCCCTGGCCCCAGCAGACGTCTGTTGGTTTTCTGGGTACGACGTTGGTGGTCGGTAATCGCCGAGTGAACCCCGCTTTGAGCGCGCCCTCGCCTTGACGAGTGGTCGCGGGCCTGAGGGTGCGTGCTTGCTCGTCACCAGGCCTCGCCCAAGACGGAGAAGGAAAACTGTCCAAATGCAGGTTCCCGCGAGTAGCAAGGCCGCGGTATCGGCCTAAGGGCTGGCTTGCTGGCGAGCCAGCGGTAACAAGTCGTGCACACTCATAGGGGCCAGTATCGGACCTGGCCCCTCCAAGCGTTGAACCCAGCCCCCCGCCTGCGTAGAGTGCCCCCCCGACGCGCCCACCGCGTCGCCTATGACAGTCCGCCACCTCGTCTCGATCGATGACCTCTCCCTCGCCGAGATCCGCGAACTGTTCGCCCTAGCGGATCGCTTCGCCAGCGACCTACGCGGCCACGCGGATCTCTGTCGCGGCATGATTTCCGCGAGCCTTTTCTACGAGCCCAGCACGCGCACACGCCTCTCGTTCGAATCGGCGATGCTGCGCTTGGGTGGGGGAGTGCTAACGGCGGCCGACATGCGCTCCACCTCGGCTTCGAAGGGGGAGTCGTTGGCGGACACTGTGCGCGTCGTGTCCGGCGGCTACAGCGATGTGATCGTGCTGCGCCACCCCAGCGAAGGGGCTGCGCGCTTGGCTTCGATGTACTCGTCGGTGCCGGTGATCAACGCTGGAGATGGCAGCCACGAGCACCCGACCCAGACGCTGTGCGATCTCTACAACTTGTGGGTCGAGCGCGGCCGCATCGAGGGCATTGAGGAAGTCCTCGCGGGAGACCTCCGCTACAGCCGCACGATTCACAGTTTCGCCTACGCATTGGCTCGTTTTGGGGCCAACGTGATCTGCGTGCCCACGCCGGGTTTCGAGCTACCGGACTATGTTGTGCAGCGCTTGCGCGAAGAGTTTGGGGTCGAACCGCAGCGTGCAGATGCGTCGCGGCTAGGGGACATCGCTGCGCGTTCGGATGCGGTGTATTTGACGCCCCAGAAGCCGCACCAGTTGTCGCTGTTCACGCACGCACGCGGGCTCACGGTCGAGCGCGTCGACGCGGTGTACATGACGCGGCCGCAAACCGAGCGTCATCCCGACGGTGGGCGGAATCTGGGCGACTACGTGCGCCTCGGCAAGCACCAGCTGGCGGCCGAGTCCTTGCGCGATGCGGTGGTCATGCACCCGCTGCCGCGCCGCGACGAGATCAGCGCCGAAATCGACGACGACCCGCGCAGCATCTACTTCAAGCAAGCCTCGCGCGGGGTCCCGATCCGCATGGCGATTCTGTCGGTCCTCACCGGCTCGGTGAAGTTGGAAACCACCAGTCGCGTGCCGGAGTCGCGCCTGCACCGGACGGCTCTCGGGGACAACCCTTGCCCGAATCCGACCTGCATTTCGCGCACGGAAGCGCGCCACGTGCACCCCGCCTACAAGCTGGCTTCGCGCGCCCCGTTGCGCGCCCATTGCGGGTACTGTTCGCACGAGTTGCAGTTCACCCTCGTGGGCTGCACCACCAGCCGGCGCGTGTACGGCCGGGATTCGTTGGAAATTCGCAAAATCCGTCCGGATCACCTCTCGTTCTTCGCCGACGCCGCGGTGGCCCAAACAGCCGGGTTCGAGCCGGGCGGGGCGGGCGAGGGCCGGAGCGCGGACGAGCAATGAGGTGTGCGCCGCCGCACACTTGCGGCGGGGGTAGGCGCTTTCTTGGCCCCAAGTGGTTGCTTCCGAGGCCGGGAACGGTACTTGCTGCGCAGTCGGAACCAAGGTCCCTGACTGCGCCTTTGGGGTGGTGTTTGAGGCGAAGCTGCACGCTGCGCTCTTGACCGCTGGCCTCGCGGGCGAAATCATGTCGGACCCCCCACACGCTGGCCGTCAGCGGATTTCACGAAATCGGATGCACCCCGCGCGGGCGCTCCTCGGTATCGTGTGCCGCCCAAGCTAGCCACGGTCCTGCCCTCCCAGTGGAGGGACGGTCCTAGCCCCTACACCACAGACTCCTTGATCGCCATGACGCACTTCGAAGCGGCCGCCCAGTCGCGCCGTCCGAACGCTCATCGTTCGCTCCTGCTCTCCCTCGGGGCGCTGGTCCTCGCCGGTTTCTCCGGCTGCACCAGCGACGTACTCCCCGGTTCGGAAGGCACTCCCGGCTCGATCGGACTCATCCCTGCAGGGTCGCCGACCAACGGCACCGTGCGGTTCTTGGTGGACGAGAACAGCGGGGGCCAAAAAGCCTCGCTCAAACTCAAGAACGTGCTGTGGGGGCGTCTCGTAGACATCGAGGATGTCAACGGCGCTTTACAGAACCGCGACTACGTCGTGGGTGAGGACATCCTCACGAGCACCGATTACCAGATCCGCACCAACCCGGTGACGGACCGTACCACGGTGCGCATCCTGTACGCCGCAGGTACGACCCAATACGACGCGGTCTTCCGCTCTTTGGATCAGAACCTGATCCTCGTGTCGGACAAGAGCCTGGATCAGTCGGTGGAAACGCCGCCGTATCCGGTGATCCCGCGCAACGCCGCCATGGTGTTGGTGTTCGACGACTTGATCGATGCTGGCTCGATCAATGGTCAGAACATCCGCATCTACACCGGCTACCCGCCGCTGACCCCGTTCGAAGCGCGCGTGATTCCGGACTACGGTCACGGCGATACGCGCAATGGTCGCTTCTACACGACGCGCGTCATTGTCGACTCGACCATCTCCGAGGCCGAGGCCGCGGGCGATCTGTCGGGCGTGCTGACGATCAATGCGCTCGGTTATCCGGCCAGCGTCGAAACGACGCAGCCGAACTTGTCGATCCGCATTCCGTCGGAGGTGGACCAAAACCTGCTGCAGTTCGGCCGCTTGCTGAACCTCGCAGGTAAGCCGATCTCCACGAGCACCAGCGGCAGCACAGCGCAGCCCATTGGTGGGCTGTCGAGCTCCGCCAGCTCGGATGTGGTGCGTGCGATGCGTTCCGGTGGCGCGACCGCCGTGACGCAAGACATCAACAACGGCTACCTGTCGGATCCGTTCCCGCCCTCGATCCTCGGTGCGCAACCGGCGACCTTGTCGGGCGTGTTGCCGACCTCGACCGCAGGCATCTACACCGCCAACATCGCCTTCGCCACGCCGGCCTGCGCCAGCGAGTTGCGCGTGGGAGATGTGATCGAACAATCGTCGGTGTTCGCCGAAGTGGTGTGCCAGCCGGGTTCGGTGTGCTCGAACGGCGTGGCTACCTCCTTGCCCGTCAGCGGCATCGTCAGCGGTGTCTACCTGCGCGTGGTGGAGCCGGTCAATGGTCTCGTCGCCAACGGCCAGGCCAAGATTTCGGTGCGCTACAGCCCGCAGATCCACATCGGCCGTCAGGCGTGCTTCGTGCGCTTCTCGTCGATCGGCTCGCTGCCGAGCACGAGCGTGGGCACGGACACCAGCGTGACCATCGCGTTCAGCGAACCGATGGACCCCACGTCGCTGTCGGCCTTCGACACCTTCACCTTGATGGGTCCGTTCAGTGGTGGCGCGACCGCACCGCAGGAACCGCCGGCCAACGGCGGCGCCCCGACCTCCTTCCCGCGTCCGGACCAGTTGGTGGTCGGCGGCGTGCAGGCCTCGGGTGACTTGCGTGAATTCACCTTCATCCCGTCCAAGAACCTGCGCCACCTCGCTTCCACGACCGAGCGCTACTACATCCGCGTGGGTGAAGACACCAACGGTACGCCGGATGGCACGGACGATGCTCTGCCCACCGACTTGTCGGGCAACCGCATCTCGGACGACCTGCCGCCGGTGCAGTTCCTGATCAACTCGGCGCAAGCCGAAGTCAAGTCCAAGGGCTTCGTGCTGCGCTTCGAGTCGCTGGACGAAGTGCAGAACGACATGTTCCAAGTGGGCGCGACGCAGCCGTACTTGGGCGCGACCGACTTCCAAGAGTGGCGCGGTCAGTACCTGATCGACCCCGACCGCGGCGTGTTCAAGCCGCGTCCGATTCAGCACTTCCCGGTGATCCAAGACCGCATCTGGCCGGTGACCTCGCTGCACCAGCCCTTCGCCGGTGGTGTGCAAACGCCGCTGTCGCGTCTGGGTAGCCACTTGCAGACCATCTGGCGTTACTGCGATGTGGGCTTCTCGCTGCTCGACGAGTCGACGATGAACCTCGACATCGAAGGTATGGCGTGGGCCCCGGCCGGTGGTGCGGTGCAACCCGACAACTTCGCGCGCTTCCGCATCCTGCTGTCGCACTCGAACCGCCTGCCGGACGAGTCGCTGGATCCGGGTTCCTTGTTGCCGTTGTTCCCCAACTCGGGTCTCACGGCGACCTACGCGCAGAACGTCCTCGATCCGCTCTTGGATGCTCCGCGTGAAGTGCACCCGAGTACCAATGGCATCGCGGGCTACAACATCGCCCCGATCAAGGTGTTCCAGACGAGCTACGGCCGCTTCATGATGCCGTGGCCGTTGAATCAGGACATCCCGGTTGCGCGCTACAGCTACTACACCTGGCGTGACACGGCCATCCAAGGTCGCGGCGCGCTGCCGGATTCGCCTGGTGCCGAGCTGAACATCGTCAACACCGTCAACGCACCGGCTCCGGCCGCCCCGCGTACGGACCCGACGAACAACGCGCGCTCGATTGCTCTGCCGATCATGATGGAGTTCCGTTGCTAC
>JBILXQ010000156.1:0-6326 GCA_044378375.1 Planctomycetota bacterium | reverse complement strand
GTGAAGTCGAGTCCGCGCTCGATGGCTGAGCGCAGCTTGGGCGTTTCCTCCAACTGCAGGAACGCCCACAGCGAAATCGCCCCGCCTGCCAGTTGCCAGTGGCGGAACGAAGCGGGCGAGTAGTTGAGCTCATGCAACGAAGCCGGAGCCGCGTCGCCCCACGACCCATCGGGATTCTGTTTGGCCGTTAGCCAGTCGACACTGCGCTGCATCGACTCAGCGACCAGCTCCAACGGCACCACTTCGGCTGCGCCAGGCGCAGGCGAAGTGACTGGCTCTTGAGCGGCGCAGGCAAAGGCTGCGCAGAGGGAGAGCAACACGCTCACTTGGGTGCACCCTCTTTGCTCTTCTCGTTCTTCTTGTCTGTACTGGGCTTCTTATCTGTGCTGGCCTTCTTATCCGTGTTCTCCTTCTTCGGTTCCGCAGGTACCGTGCCGCCCAACTCCTTGATCTCCTGCTCGAGGTCGTCCAGTTTGGCCTCGGACTTGCGCAGCTCGAGTTCATTCTCATCAGCCACGCGCGTCTTGTCCGCGCGCGCATCGCGCAAGTGCTTTTCAGCTTCCACCTTGGCGCGCTCGAGTGACTTGAGCTTGGTAGGCAACTCGAAGTTCTTCTTCGCGTTGAACTCCGTTTGCTCGTGCTCCACCGACAGCTTGGCAAAGGCCAACTTCTTCTCCGAGCGCTGAATCACCAGCTCCTTCGTCGTGCTCTCGACTTGGTTGTCGGCATAGAGCTTCCTCAGCTCCTCCAGCTCTTGCCGATCCTCTTCCATGGCCCACTCCGCACGATCCAAGCCCAACTGCGCACGCGCGAGCTCGAGCGGTTGCTCTACCTGCGTGTAGTGATCCAACTCCGCCGCGGCCTTCTTGAAGGCGTGCTCGGCCTCTTCCACTTCGTCCTGGGCCTTGCGGGCTGCCGCAGTCAACTTTTGGCGCTCGATCTTGAGCTCCATGCGCGCCCACTCCAAGTCGCGCAGCTTGCCTGTCAGCTCCTTCTTCTTCTTGGCGGCCGCCTCGGCGTCCACCGCCGGCTCAACCTGTACAGGAGCACTCACCGGCTCGACCGTCGTCACCTCCTTCGGCGCCTCCGTGGAAGAGATCGCAAAGCAGGAGGTCAGCAGAGGTAGGAACAGCCAGGCTGTGTAGTTGCGCATAGTGCGTGCGTTCAGGTTCGGAGCCGCGCCCATCGCGGATTCCGCTGCACCATGATGTACCCCGAACCTCCCGCGGGGAAGAGGCGGGCTGGATTGGCTTGCAGTCGTTGGACACATGCGGGTCGGACCCGCACAATCCTTGCGGCCCAAGACCACCCACCATGAACCTAGGCAACTTCCGCGTCCCGGTCCCCGTCAACGAACCCGTCAAGAGCTACGCACCCGGATCTCCGGAGCGCGAGAGCATCAAGAAGAAGCTGGAGTCGCTGGCTTCCATGCAGGTCGAGGTCCCCGTCATGGTCGGAGGTGCCGCCCTCAAGACCGGCAGCGTCGACTCGATGTGGATGCCGCATGACCGGCGTCACAAGCTTGGCGTGTTCCACCAAGCGGGACCGAAGGAGATCGCGCAAGCCATCGACGCCGCAGAGGCGGCTCGCCCCGCTTGGGCGGCCATGCCGTTTGAGGAGCGCGCGGCGATCTTCTTGCGCGCAGCGGAGAAGCTCGCCACCACGCATCGCGATCTGATCAACGGCGCCACCATGCTCGGCCAGAGCAAGACAGTGCACCAAGCCGAAATCGACGCAGCGTGTGAGCTGATCGATTTCTTCCGTTTCAATGTGCACTTCGCCGAGCGCTTGATGGCCGAGCAGCCAATCTCGGCCCCTGGTGTGTGGAACCGGCTGGAGCATCGCCCGCTCGACGGGTTCGTCTTTGCTGTCACGCCGTTCAACTTCACCTCCATCGGCGGCAATCTGGCGGCTGCGCCGGCGCTGATGGGCAACACGGTCATTTGGAAGCCCGCTTCCACCTCGGTGTACTCGAACTGGTTCGTGTACCAACTACTGCGCGAAAGCGGCCTGCCGGATGGCGTGATCAACTTCGTGCCCGGCTCGGGCTCGAGCGTGGGAGCAGCCGTCGTGAAGGATCGTCGCTTGGGCGGCGTGCACTTCACGGGCTCGACAGGTGTCTTCAACGGCATCTGGAAGGCCGTGTCCGAAAATATTGACAACTACGGTCAATACCCGCGCCTTGTCGGCGAGACCGGTGGCAAGGACTTCATCTTTGCGCACAACTCGTGTGATGTGACGGCGCTGTGCGCCAATCTGCTGCGCGGTGCCTTTGAATACCAAGGCCAAAAGTGCTCGGCGGCAAGCCGGGCCTACATCCCGAAGTCGCTCTGGAAGCAAGTCCAAGAGCAACTGGGTGCCATGTTGGCCGAAGTCAAGATGGGCGACATCCGCGACTTCCGCAACTTTGTCGGCGCGGTGATCGACGAGAAGAGCTTCAAGAAGCAGAAGGCGGCCATTGAAGGCGCGAAGAAGAGCAAGGATGCGCGTGTGGTGATGGGTGGCCGCTGTGATGATTCGGTGGGCTGGTTTGTCGAGCCGACCGTGATCGAGGCCCTGAACCCCAAGTACGACACGATGTGCACCGAGCTCTTTGGACCGGTGCTGACCATCCATGTCTACCCCGACAAGAAGTACAAGGAGACTCTCGACCTGTGTGCGACGAGCTCGGCCTATGCGTTGACCGGCGCGATCTTCGCCGATGACCGCGCGGCCGTGTTGGAAGCCACGAATCGCTTGCGCTTTGCCGCTGGCAACTTCTATGTGAATGACAAGCCGACGGGCGCCATCGTGGGGCAACAGCCCTTTGGTGGCTCGCGTGCATCGGGCACGAACGACAAGGCCGGTTCGATTCTGAACCTGTTGCGTTGGGTGTCGCCGCGCACGATCAAGGAGACCTTCGTCCCGCCGCGCGATTGGCGTTATGCATTCTTGGGTGACAAGTGATGGACTGGAAGATCTTCGGCACAGTGTTCGGCACGGTTTTCCTCGCGGAAATCGGTGACAAAACGCAACTCGCCACCATGACCTTCGCCGCACAAGGCGGTGGCAAGTGGACGATCTTCATGGCCTCCAGCGTGGCACTAATTGCCGCAGCTGGCATCGGTGTGCTGGCGGGCTCGCTGCTCTCGCGTTGGATCGACCCTGTGATGCTGACGCGGCTGGCGGGCGTGGCCTTTGTGCTGATCGGCGCTTGGACCCTGTGGAAGTCGTGGAACTGAAGCCCACATGGCGCCGAGCGTACTGATCGTCGCCACGCTGGATACCAAAGGTGTAGAGGCGCACTTCGTCCGCACCAAGCTCGCTGCCTGTGGTGTGTCCACCACTCTTGTCGATGCCGGTACTCTGAACCCTCCACACACACCGCCGGATGTGGGGCGTGAGGTGGTGCTGGCGCGGGCAGGTACGAGCATGGATGAGCTGCGTGCCAGCGGGGATCGCGCGACAGCTGTTCGCGCCGCGGCTACCGGGGTCAAGGCGGTAGCGTTGGAGTTGCACGCGCGCGGTGAGCTGCTGGGTGTGCTCGGGCTCGGAGGTTCGGCGGGCACCACCATTGCCACCGAAGCGATGCGCGCCTTGCCCATCGGCATTCCCAAGCTGATGGTGTCCACACTCGCTTCGGGGCAAACGCGTGGGTTTGTGGGCGACAAAGACATCCTGATGCTGAATAGCGTGGTGGATGTGCTGGGGCTCAACCGCATCTCGCGCCGTGTGCTTGCCAATGCTGCCCACGCCATGGCGGGCATGGTCTTGCGTCAAGTACGCTTGACGGACGATGCGGATGCTCCTTTGGTCGCTGCCACCATGTTTGGCGTGACGACCCCATGCGTCGATCGTGCCAAGCGTGAACTCGAGGAGCACGGCGTAGAAGTACTTGTTTTCCACGCGACCGGCACGGGTGGTCAAGCGATGGAGACGCTCATCCAGGAAGGACTCGTGTCCGGTGTGTTGGACATCACCACCACCGAACTGGCCGACGAGCTGGTCGGAGGTGTGTTGAGCGCTGGTCCTACGCGCTTGACAGCGGCGGCGCGCGCCGGGATCCCGCAAGTCGTGTCGAGCGGTGCGTTGGACATGGTCAACTTCCACGGACTCGCTAGCGTCCCCGAACCATACCGCACGCGACGGCTGCATGTGCACAACGCCCATGTGACGCTAATGCGCACCACGATCGAGGAGAACCGGCGTTTGGGAGCCGAGTTAGGCACCAAAGTCGCTGCAACACAGGGTCCGGCAGAGATTCTGCTGCCTAGACTGGGTGTGTCCGCGCTCGACCGCGAAGGTGCCGCCTTCAACGATCCCGAGGCGCGACGCGAACTGCACAGCGCCATCCGTGCTCACGCTGGGCAAGTGCCGGTGCGCGAGCTCGAACTGCACATCAACGATGAGGTCTTCGCGCTGGAAGCCGCGCGCACACTCTTGCGGCTGATGGGCATCGTCCAACAAACAAGACAACCATGATCCACTCACGCACAGACATCTTGCAGCGGCTACGCGCCAAGGTCGCGGCCCGCAAACCCATCATCGGAGGCGGCGCAGGCACAGGCATCTCTGCCAAGAGCGAAGAAGCTGGCGGCATTGACCTGTTGGTGGTCTACAACAGCGGTCGCTACCGCATGGCTGGCCGGGGTTCCTTGGCGGGTTTGATGCCGTATGGCAATGCCAACCAGATCGTGAAGGACATGGCCTACGAAATCGTGCCGGTGGTGAAGCACACTCCGGTGCTAGCGGGTGTATGCGGCACGGACCCGTTCATGATGCCCAAGCTGTTCTTGAAAGAGTTGATTGAGCTCGGCTACTGCGGCATCCAGAACTTCCCCACCGTTGGGCTCATCTCGGGTGACTTGCGCGCTGCATTAGAAGAAACCGAGATGGGCTTCGACAAAGAGGTCGACATGGTGCGGTTGGCGCGCGAGATGAACCTCCTGACCACGCCGTATGCCTTCAATGTAGCCGAGGCACTCGCTATGACCGACGCGGGAGCAGACATCGTGGTGGCTCACATGGGGTGCACCTCGGGAGGCTCGATTGGTCCCAAGTCCGTGACACCACTCGATCAATGTGCGCTGCGCGTGGCTGAGATTGCTCAAGCAGTCAAGGCGCGTCGTCCCGAAGTGCTCGTGCTGTGCCACGGTGGAGCCATCTCATCACCTGAGGATGCTCAGAGCATCTTGGGCGCCGTCCCCCACTGCGATGGCTTCTATGGTGCATCGTCCACGGAACGGTTACCTACCGAGATTGCTATCCGTGACCAAATCCGCAAGTTCACGGCTCTGAGCCTGGCACCCCTCGCCTAACCTGTCGCATCTACTTGACACCCCATGTGCACCGAAGCCTGCCTGCGATTTGTAACGGACAAAGAAGCCATCATCGAGCATCAACCCTGGGGACCGCACGAGTGGCTGGCACGCCCAGGGCTTGTGAATGCCGAGCGATTGCAGTTGGTACGCGTACAGATGCCGCCCGGCTGTGCCCATCGTTTTCACCGTCATCCGTGCTTTGAAGAGTTGCTCTATGTGATCGACGGCCAAGTCGAACAGTGGGTAGGCCGCGAACACCGCATCCTCAAAGCTGGCGAATTGGCGCATGTGCCGAAGAACGAGGTGCATGGCTCGTACAACCGTTTTGACAAGCCCGTGACCTTCCTGGCCATTCTCTCCGAGAACAAGTTCGATGGGCCCGCCGTCATTGACATGCATGACGACGAGCCCTGGAAGTCTCTACGCCCCTAATCGCGCAGGTTCAGGTCGACCGGCTTGTACCCGCCGCGAGCGCGGAACCAAAGCCACAGCAAGAAGAAGGCCAGCAGCATCCCGATCGGCAACAAGGCCACCTTCCCTAGGGTCTCCTTCTGCACGATCTCATTGGTCTTGGCCACCACCGCTTGCTCGTCGGCGGTCAGGCTCTTCATCTTGTCCGCGTCCAGAGCGCGGTAGGAGCCGAACACGCTTTCTCGCTCGACCGTCGCGGCAGCGTGAATGGCCGGTTGTTCCTTCAAGAGATGCTCGGCTTTGCCAGTGTCCTGCCAAAAGCCAAACAGCGCGTTCCCCACGATTCCGGCACCAATCATGCCGACGCCACCGATGGCGTTGAGAGTCAGCGCGCCGCCCTTGGGGAATTGCTCCGAGACCACGCCCAACATGGTGGGCCAGAAGAAGGTCTTTCCGAACCCATAGATCGTCGCAGCAGCAAGGATACCAATGCCGGTCGAGCCCGAGAGCCACCACAAACCTACGGCTGCCACAGCCGAACTAGCCATCAATAGCCCTAGCGGAGACACCTTGTGCATGATGGCGCCCGCAAAGAAGCGCAAGACCATCATGATG
>JBILXQ010000155.1:0-6386 GCA_044378375.1 Planctomycetota bacterium | reverse complement strand
AGCTCATCTTCCAAACGTTCGACTGCCAGCGCATCCAAGTGGTTGGTCGGTTCGTCGAGCAACAACAACTCGGGATCACCGACCAACGCGCGACAGATGGCCACGCGGCGCCGCTCACCACCGGACAGGTGCCGGCATGACAGGTGCGGATCAGGAAGACCAAAGGCATCGAGCAACGCTTCTGCTCGTGACTCCAACAATGCGCGCCGTGCGGCCGTGTCTTCCAATACAGCAGCGCGCTTGAGCAGCGAGTCCAACTGCGGGCCCTTGGCTACAGCCATCTGGGCATGCAAGGCATCCAGTTCGGCAGCAGCACGTGTGTAGGCTTCGTCGCCGCGACACACGGCTTCCAGCAAGGACAACTCCGGAGGCAGTGTCGGGTCTTGCGCTAAGTACGCCCAGCGCAGGTCGCGTCGCCGCACAACACTGCCTTCCTCGGGCTCGAGTGCACCGGCCAAGATGGACAGCAAGGTCGACTTCCCGCAGCCGTTGTCACCCAGCAGCGCCACGCGCTCGCCTTCGGACACGCTGAACTCGATGCCGCTGAACAGCACGCGGTCGTCATAGCTTTTCTTGAGGCCTTTGGCCTGCAACAGGGCAGTCATGCGTCCAGTTCCATCACGGTGAGAGAGCCTTCAAGAATGCCACCAAGGCCGTGCGTTCGTGCGCCGAGAGATGCAACGGCTCCAGCTCGTTGCCGGGCACACGTTCGTCGCCCGACACGCGCTCGCCACCACGATCATAGTACGCAACCACCGCGTCGAGACTCTCCAGAGAACCGTCGTGCATGTAAGGCGGATGGTGAGCGACACCACGCAGCGTAGGCACCTTGAAGCGTCCACGATCGCTGTCCGCGTGCGTCACCGCCGCGCGTCCTTCGCGTGCCACACCATCACGCGCGCCCACGCCCGTGATACGCAGCGACTCATCCGTGAAGTTGGCACCTGCGTGACAACGCCAGCAGCGCCCCTTGCTCTCGTAGATCCACAAGCCTGTGCGTTCCAGATCGCTCAACGCAGCAAAGTCGCCACCTTGGAAGCGCTCCACACGCGAGTCGCCGCTGGTGATGCGCACGACGAAGGCGGCCAAGGCATCTCCGAGCGCTTCAGCATCGGCAGGCCGAGCGTACACGCGCTCGAACTGTCCAGCATACTTGTCACTGGCGCGCAGGCGCTCGACGGCCACAGGCAACGGTAAACCCATCTCGATAGGTGAGGAGATGGGGAAGAGCATCTGTGCTGAGAGCGTGGCATGACGCCCATCCCATGCAAAGCTGGAGCCCAGGCCGCGATTGAAGAGCGAGGGCGAGTGTCGCTCGGTGGTACCACCGCTGCCTACAGATAGGCGTCGTCCATCGCCGAAGCCCTTGGCTGGATCGTGGCACGACGCACAACTTGTCTGCTGGTCAATCGACAGCAGGGGATCAAAGTACAGGGCGCGGCCGAGCTGCACCTTGGCTGCGTCATAAGCAGGCGCTTCCTTAGGCCACAGTCCTTGCGGCAACACCTGTCCGTAGTCTGCAGGCAGTTCATCACGCGGTACTTCGCGCGCTGCATCCGTTGCGACGAGTGCCGTTGTGGCCGCGATGGCCCACATCCAGAGCTTCATGATGCTTGAGATTCGCCGTTCTTCGCCCGTGTGGCAAGAGCGCGTTCGCGCAAGACACAGGCCACGGCAGCCAAGATCAACGCTCCTGCAGGCCAGGTGCGCGCCATCAGCACTTCGTCACCGATGGTGACTGCCAGCAGCAAGGCCACCAACGGATTCACGAAGGCATAACTGGCCGCGACGGCGGAGGTGGTGTTGCGCAGGAGCCACAAATAGGCGCTGAAACCGAGCAAGGAACCCGCCACAGCCAAGTACACCAAGTTGCCCCAGCCTGCAGTCGGCACGCGAGCGGGGTCCCACGCGGTCCATTCGCCCAGCACGCCGCCACAAGACAGCTGCAGCGCACCACCACACAGCATCTGCGCTGTGGCGAACGCGAGCGGGTCACACCCCTGCATCGCGCCACGCGACCACAACGAACCCGCCGACCATGTGATCGTCGCCACCATCAAGGCCACCACGCTGCCGCCATGCAAGAGCCACTGTCCGTCTTGCGGCCACACCATCGTCGCCACACCGGCAAGCCCCAACAGCACACCCAACCACACCAATGGTCCCTGGCTCGTGCCGCGCAGATGCTCGAAGACCGCCATCCACAACGGCACGGTTGCCACGAGCAGCGCCACGACGCTGGAGCTCAGCGCCATCGAAGCCCACGACACCAATCCGTTGCTGCACAACACCAACGCGAACCCGCTGCCCAAGCCGCCTAACCACACGCGGCGTTGTTGCAGCCCGTGTGTTTGCTTGCGTGCCAACAGCCACAGTGCAAACGCGGTACCCGCCAGCAAGAAGCGCAGACCCGCCATGGTGAAGGGCGGAATCGAGCGCACGGCGACACCAATCGACAGGTAGGTGGAGCCCCACAACACCCACAACGCAAACAGGGCGAGAGCTAAGTGCGTGCGCTGCGGTGCCGGTTGCATGGTCAAGCTCACGCGCGCGGATGGTGGAGGCGGTGCAAGGCCAGCAAGGCATCGCCGTCCAAACGGGTGTACACCTCGGTGGTGCGAATCGAGGCATGCCCGAGCATCTCTTGCACGCTGCGCAGGTCCGCTCCACCTTCAACCAAGTGCGTGGCGAAGCTATGCCGCAAGGCGTGCGGCGAGACTGTGTGACCGAGCCCTGCTGCAGCCGCGGCCTCGTGCACGCAACGCCATGCCGCCGTGCGCGACAACGGCCTGCCGCGCACGGACAAGAACACGCGCGGCTGCTTCTCGTGTCCCAGCAGTTCGCGACGTGGTCCTTCCACCCATGCGGTCAGCGCTTCGCGTGCGCGCGTGCCGAGCGGCACCACGCGCGCCTTGTTGCCCTTGCCAAAGAGGCGCACCACGCGCAGCGTCGGCTCCAAGTCGTCCAGCGCGAGGCCCACCACCTCGCTCACGCGGCCACCGCAGGCGTAAAGCGTTTCTAACAGCGCCCGATCGCGTACCAAACGCCACGCATCATCCTTGGCATGCTCGCAGGCCAGCAAACGCTCCATCGCTTCTTGCGTCAGCGCCTTCGGCAGAGGCTTGGGCAGCTTGGGCGCATCGAAGAGCGCCGTCGCATCCCGCTTGAGACGACCTTCGGCGACGAGGAAGCGCACAAAGCGACGCAGGGAAGAGAACTTGCGCGCCACTCCCGTTTCGCGCGCGCCATTGGCCCGCAGGTCGCCCAACCAATCGACCACCGCATCGGGTTCGAGGTCGGACAGTCCATTGGGCCCAAGCCAGTCCAGGAACTGCACCAAATCTGCTCGGTAGGCGGCCACGGTCGAACGTGCCAGGCCATCCTCCACGCGCACCGCCTCCAAGAAGTCGGCGAGGGCCGCATCTGCTGCAGGATCGCGTCCGGAGGGGGGCATAGGCCCCGATCCTGCGCGTCCGAGGGCCGGTACTCAAGTGGGGGATGGACGCGGGTGGGGGGGGCGCTATACTCCGCCGCCTCGAAAACGGCTCCGCTGGGAGCCTCGAGCGTCCCGTTTCTCCCACTGGCACCTTCCCCCATGGCTTCCCCTAAAAAGCTGACGCAGAAGGAACTGCAGGACTACGAAGAGCGCCTGCGCACCATGCTTCAGGTCCTGTCGGGCGATATCAATCGCCTCGAAGAGGAAGCGCTCGGCGATGACAATCCCATCTCCGACACCACGGGCGAAGCCGGCACGGACAGCTTCTCGCAAGAGATGAACCTTGAGTTGCTCGAGCGCGACGAAAGCACGCTGCGCGAGATCTACGATGCCCTCGACCGCGTCAAGGAAGGCGTCTACGGGATCTGCGAAGGTTGCGAGTGCTTGATCGGCAAGGAGCGCCTCAAGGCCATCCCGCACACGCGCAACTGCATCGACTGCCAACGCAAGGCCGAGCAAGGCCTGCTCTAAGCAGCGGCTGATAGCACAGCTCCCGTGCAGCACGGTTTCGCTCCCAGTGGGTTGATCGCGCGCCGCCTCGCCATTGTTTTGGTGTTGGTTGTGCTCGACCTGTGGAGCAAGCAAGTCGTGTTTGACTGGCTGGAGCACTTGGGTGAGACCGGTGGTCTCGTCGCGGATCCGTGCGCTCGCGGCCACATGCGCGTGCCGCTCGTCGGTGAGTGGTTTGCATTCATGCTGACGCTCAATCCCGGTGCGGCCTTCGGCCAGTTCGGCGACTTCCCGCATCTGTTGGTGTGCGGCCGCGTTGGGGCCTGCTTGTTCTTGTTGTGGTTGCTGGTGCGCGCGCCCAGCACCCGTCCTTGGAACACCACGGCGCTCGTGCTGGTCTTCGCCGGTGCCTTGGGCAACTTGTGGGACAACTTGGTGCGCGCCAGAGACCTGGTGCTTGATGAGTGGTACCGCGATCATCCGTATGGTCCAGTGCGCGACTTCATCGATGTCTACTTTGCCGGCATCCCGTGGCACTTCCCGACCTTCAATGTCGCGGACTCCTGCATCACGGTGGGGGCGGTGCTGTTGATCGTGACGGGACTTGGCACCAAGCAGGCCGACCCCGGCCAGACGCCGACCGCCAGTTAGTTCCGCTGAAGGCCGGGTGTTGCCGCCGCTCGAGCGGAGTCCTAGAGTCGCTGCACAGATCATGGCCGACCTGCGCACCAGAATCGGGACGCTTGCCCTGCGCAACCCTGTGATGTCCGCTTCCGGTACCTACGGACACGGCATGGAGTCGCAGTTCCTCGCGCCGCCTTCGCAGGTGGGCGCGTTGGTGTCCAAGACCGTCACGCTGCGCCCGCGCCACGGCAATCCGGTGCCGCGCATTTGTGAGACCGAGGCTGGCTTCTTGAACTCGATCGGACTCGAGAACAAGGGCGTGCAGTACTACATCGAGCACGTGCTGCCGGATACGCGCAGCGCTGATACGGTGATTGTCACGAACATCGGCGCGGAGTCGGTCGAGGACTTCATCGAGATGGCGCGCACCTTGGCCGAGCGCGAAGAGATCGATGCCTTCGAAGTCAATTTGTCTTGTCCGAATGTGCAGGACGGCAAGCTGCCCTTCGCCACGGATCCAGGCACGGCTGCGCGCGTGATCGCCGGTGTCAAGCAAGTGTGTCACAAGCCGGTCTGGGCCAAGCTGAGCCCGAATGTGACGCGCATCTCCGACATGGCCAAGGCGGTGGAGGCCGCCGGTGCCGATGCCATCACCGCAGTGAACACCGTGCTCGGCATGCGTGTCGATTGGCGCACCGGCAAGCCCGGTTTGGCCACGGTGCAAGGCGGTTACTCGGGTACAGCAATCAAGCCCATCGCGTTGCGCTGTGCGTGGGAGTGTGCACGCAGTGTTTCCATCCCCGTGATCGGCTGCGGCGGCATCATGACGGCCGAGGATGCGTTGGAGTTTCTTGTGGTCGGCTGTCGCGCCGTCCAGTTGGGCACGGTCAACTTCTCCGACCCGGGCTTGGTCGGCCGTTTGGCGGATGACATGTCCAGTTTGCTTGACGGTTCAGGCGTGCGCACGCTGGATGAACTGATCGGCACCTTGCGTTTGCCGGAACCTCCTGCCGGGAAGGGACGCTGAGCGCAGCGCGTCGCCATGCGGCTCGAAGCACTGACTCCCAATCACCTGCGCCGCGCGATCGCGACCTATGTGCGCGAGGCGTGGCCGGATCCGCATGGTCCGCGTCCGCGCGTCACCGAGCACGACTTCGAGGATGCTCAGGACATTCGTTCGATGTTGGCGCGCTTTGAGCGTCCGCGTGACAAGCAGCGCCCGTCTTTGGATCGCTACACCCTGCGCTTGGGCAATGCTCGCTATCCGTTCATGAAGTTGGTGGTGCAGGAGTACCTCGTCGATCGCGAGTACTTCCTCTCGGTGGACACGCACGACGATCTGGAAGTTCAACCCGAAAGTCCCGATTGGGCGGCGTGGAAAGAGATCAAGGAACACAATCTCGCCCTCAAGCGCCGCATCGAAGAGGCTTGGGCCAAGGAAGGTCTGCCAACGCACTGTGACTTGCGTCGCATGGCGCAGGACCTGGCGCACACCGAGAAGGAAGCATCCAAGCGCGCGCGTTTGCTGGTCGTCGATGATGAGAGCGATGTCTGCGAGGGACTGGGTGCGTTGCTGCGTTCGCGCGGCTACGAGGTTGAGTGCTTCTACGACGGCCAAGCGGTGTGGGAGCGGCTGCAACAAGAGCCCTTGCCGGATCTGCTGCTGTTGGACTACGCCATGCCGCGCCTAGGCGGGGATGAGGTCCTGAAGCGCGTGCGCTCCGATGTGCGTCTGGCCCACTTGCCGGTGCTTCTGGCGACCGCAAGCTCCATCGATCTGGAACGCGTGCCGCGTGCCTCGGGCCTCTTGCGCAAG
>JBILXQ010000154.1:0-6410 GCA_044378375.1 Planctomycetota bacterium | reverse complement strand
GAGTCCTTTCAGCGCGCGAACGCCGTGGTCTTGGGCGATGCTGCTCATCCGTTTCTGCCCTTCACCAGCCAGGGAGCCAACATGGCCCTCGTCGACGCCACGCGTCTGGCTGCGGCACTCGAGGCGCACACCGAGCTCGATGCGGCCCTCGTCGCGTACAGCCGGGCCACGCGTCCGGATGCGGTTGCGCACCATGCCGCTGGTGTGGCGTTGGAACGCAATTTTGTGCAGGGTGCTCCCTCCATGGCCACACTCCCGCGCTCCGAAGCGTGTGTCAGCTGATCGTTGCCCGAGGATGCACGCATGAATCTGTTCACGCACGCGCAGATCGACTTCGCCGCCCTGCGCCGCGGGGCCTACAACTTGCGCTGGGCCGAAGTGGAGGAGGGCGTCATCCCTTTGACCGCGGCCGACTCGGACTTTCCCGCGCCCGAGCCTGTGCGTGCAGCACTCGCCCGTGTGCTGCACACGGGTTACTTGAACTACGCTCCGGCCGCAGGTTTGCCCGAGTTCCGTGAAGCTGCCGCTGCGCACTATGCGGCACGCGATGGCATCCAGTTGAGCGCCGAGCGCATCGTCGCCGTCGACTCGGCGGCCTCGGGCATGGTGGCGTTGGCGCGCACGTACTTGTCGCCGGGCGACGAGATGTTGGTGTGGGACCCGGTCGACTTCCTCTTCGGTCATGCCGCCACGAGTGCCGGTGCCACCGTTGTGCGTGTGCCCTTTGCGCGCACTGGTCCGCTGGACTTCGAGGCGTGGGAGCGCGCGATCACTCCACGCACGCGCATGATCGGTGTGTGCCAGCCGCACAATCCCTTCGGTCGTGTGCTGACGCGCGCCGAGCTCGAACGCATTCTCGAGCTTGCCGAACGCCACAACTTGTGGGTGCTGTCGGATGAGATCTGGTCCGACATCGTGCATCCGCCGCACCAACACACAGCGTTCCTAGCCCTTGGCGAACGCGCACGCCCGCGCACCTTGTTGGTGCATGGGCTTTCGAAGAGCTATGGGCTTGCCGGCTTGCGCATCGGCTTCGTCGCCTTGCCCGATGCACAGGCAGCGCAACGGTTCATCGAGGCCAGTGGCGCCTTGTACACGAGCTTTGGAGCCACGACTCTTTCGCAATACGCGGCCATTGCCGCGTGGCGCGACTGTGGCGCTTGGCTCGCGGAGTGGAAAGTACACTTGACAGCCCAACGAGACCTCGCGGTCGCCCACTTGGCGCGTCTGCCCGGCGTCGAACTCACCGCTCCGCAAGCGACCTTCGTCGTCTTCCCGCGCGTAGTCGGGACGGGCTGGGAGCCGGAGGCGTTGGTGGCTCACTTGCGGCGCGAGGCGCGCGTCGCAACGGTGCCAGGATCACCGCGTTGGTTTGGCCCGGGAGCGGCGGGGCACATCCGCTTGGCCTTGGCGACCTCGCGTGACGTGCTGCAGGAG
Source organism: Planctomycetota bacterium (assembly GCA_044378375.1). Taxonomy (GTDB): domain Bacteria; phylum Planctomycetota; class UBA1135; order UBA1135; genus SXXH01. The sequence continues at coordinate 4,973 of JBILXQ010000154.1, read as the reverse complement.
GCCTTGGGCCGCATCGAACAGGCCTGGCCAGGTGCCCGCAAGTAGCGCTCTAAGTATCCTTCGATAAAGTATTTACGGGTTTTGTCTGGGGTAGGCCCGCAGGCCAGCTGCAAGGCCCATCTTCCGCCTGAAGAGCCTCCTCGCTATCCTGTTCGGCTCAAACCATCACAACCAGAGGTGCAGACGAGACTCCTCTCGCTTGCACCCGCCGTGGGAGGGACTCCACCACGGTCAGACGAAAGAGACTCACCGTGTACGCGATCATCCGCGACCGCAATCAACAGACGAAGGTGCAGCAGGGCGATGTGATCCGCTGCGACTTCAACGGCACTTGGAACAAGGGTGACAAGGTCACCTTCGACGAGGTGCTGCTGGTAGGCAACGAAGGCAAGGTCACCATCGGCAAGCCGACGGTGAAGGGCGCGAAGGTCACTGGCGAAGTGATCGGCAGCGTGAACGGCCCGAAGGTCATCGCCTTCCGCTTCAAGCGCCGTAAGAACGTGCGCAAGAAGCACGGTCACCGCCAAGAGTACACCCAAGTCAAGATCACTGGCATTCAGGCCTGATCGGCCTACATCTCGAGGAGCTAACAGCACATGGCACACAAGAAGGGCGGAGGTTCTACTAAGAACGGCCGCGACAGCAACCCGCAGTTCCGTGGCATCAAGCGCTACGGTGGTCAGGAAGTTTTGGCCGGCACGATCCTCGTTCGTCAGTGCGGCACGGTCTTCCATGCTGGCAAGAATGTCGGCGTGGGCAAGGACTACACCCTGTTCGCGCTGGTGGACGGCACGGTGCGTTTCCAGACGAACCGCAAGGTGCACATCGACCCGGTTGCGAGCTGAGAGGACGCGCTGAGCTGCGTCTCCAGCACGACCTAGCTGAGTGCGATCCTGTCTGCGGCCTGCGCCTTACGCGCGGGCCGCTTGCGTAAAGTAAACTTGACATGTTCAAAGACGAGATCCAGTTCGAAGTGGCCGCGGGCAAAGGTGGAAACGGCGCTGTGTCGTTCCACCGCGAGAAGTTCGTGCCGCGCGGTGGCCCCGACGGTGGCGATGGCGGAGACGGCGGCGATGTGGTACTCAAAGCCTCACGCCATCACAACTCGCTGATCCATCTGGCCGGCAAGCGCACGTGGCGTGCGCTCGATGGTCAAGGCGGCATGGGCCAGATGGCCTCCGGCCGCGCGGGCGCTGATCTCGTGCTGGAAGTGCCGATCGGCACGCAAGTCTTCGATGCCGTGCATGGCAACTTGCTGCGCGACTTGACCACGGATGGCATGACTTTGGTCGTGGCCAAAGGTGGCAAGGGTGGCCTAGGCAATGCGCGCTTTGCCACAGCGACGCGCCAAACGCCGCGCTTTGCTGGTGATGGTCGTCCTGGCGAAGAGCGCGAAGTGCGCCTCGAGCTCAAGCTCTTCGCCGAAGTGGGTTTGGTCGGCCTGCCGAACGCGGGCAAGTCCACCTTCTTGAAGAGTGTGACGGCCGCGACCCCGAAGATTGCGGACTATCCGTTCACCACGCTCTCGCCCCAAGTGGGCATTGCCAAGTTGTCGGACATCGACACGCTGGTCATTGCCGACTTGCCTGGCTTGATCGAAGGCGCCTCCGAAGGCGTAGGCCTCGGCCATCGGTTCTTGCGCCATGTCGAGCGCTGTGGCGTCGTGCTGCACCTCGTGGACTGTTCCGAGGAAGCCACGACCGAGCCCGATGAAGCGCGGCGCGTGATCGAGGCAGAGCTGCAGAACTTTGACCAAGCGCTGTTTGAGAAGCCGCGCCTGCTGGTTGCGACCAAGGTCGAGAGCGAGGCGGCGCGCGAGCGGGCCGCGGCCTTGGCGGCGGCAGCAGGGGGGCCCATCCTGTGCATCAGCGCCCACACGCGCGAGGGCTTGCGCGAGGTGCTGGTGGCTGCGCACCGGCTGGTGCGCAGCGCGGATTTGCCGCAGTTCGGCTGAGTTCGGCCCGCCGGGAGAGCCGATAAGGACCTCCATGGCCGGCCAGAACGACGACGTGAGCTTTTCTGACATCGCCAAGGCGCTGGAGCGCGCGGTCGACACGCGTCGCGAGGCGCCTGCCCCCGCCAAGCCGGGCGTGCCCGAGTCGCTGACGCGCACCGCGTTTGCTCCGCAGCCCGTCGTGGCTGGGCGCCCGGCCCCGGATTCCCGCCAAGCACTCGATCTGGATGAGATCGCCGGTCGGCACCTTGCACGGGCGTCTACCGCGCGCACGCGCTTGGAGGGCTGGCTAGGCGTCATGGTGGAAACCAGCGCCAGCGACCTGATCCTGCGCGCCGGTGGTCGCCCCTGTTGTCGCATCGATGGCAAGATCGGCTTCCTGCCCGGGCGTGTGCCCGAAACGGGGCCCTTTCTTGAGCTGCTCGAGATGATCCTCGGGCGCGAGCGTTTGCAGCAGTTCAAAGACAAAGGCTCGGCCGATGCGGCGTTGTCGCTGGATGGCTTGGGCCGTTTCCGTCTCAATGCGTACAAGCAGATGGGTGAGCCCGCGCTCGTCATTCGTCGTGTGGCCACACAAGCGCCGTCGTTAGACGCGCTGGGGCTGCCGGCCGCGGACTTGCGCAATCTCGCCTCCAAGAAACGCGGCCTGGTGCTGGTGACGGGCATCGCCGGCTCCGGCAAATCGACCACGCTGGCGGCCTTGATCCAGTCCATGAACGAGTCGGTCGAGCGTCACGTTGTGACCCTGGAAGACCCGGTCGAGCTCATCTTCCAAGAGCGCCGCTGCGTCATCAGCCAACGCGAAGTGGGCGTCGATGTGCCGAGCTTCCACGATGGCTTGCGGCATGCCTTGCGCCAGAGCCCCGATGTGCTCTTGATCGGCGAAATGCGCGATGCGGAGACAGTCAACGCGGCGTTGGATGCGACCGAGACGGGGCACTTGGTGTTGTCCACCTTGCACACGGTCAATGCGCCCCAAACGGTCGAGCGCATTCTCTCGTTCTATCCTGCCGAGCAGCACAAAGAAGTGCGCTTGCGCTTGGCGGACAACATCGCGGGTGTGTTGAGCCAACGTTTGGTTCCGCGCGCCAAGGAACGTGGCTTGGTGCCGGCGTACGAGTTGTTGGTGTCCACGCCGCATGTGCGCGAACTGTTGGGCGAAGGCAAGACCGGCGAACTGTCGCGCGCCATCGAATCGGGCGGCGAGAAGGGCTTGGTGTCCTTCAACCAGTGTTTGCGCCAGTTAGTCCAAGAGGGCACGGTGGCGATGGAAGATGCGCTGCAAGCCTCGGACCGTCCGGAAGAGTTGGTCTTGATGCTGCGCGGCATCAGTGGTTCGACCAATCGCAGCGAAACGCGCACGACCCCGGCGCCCGAGCGCCCGCGGCCGCCCTCGGGGGGGGATGGCCTGCGCTTGGCCCGCCCCGCTTAGCAACCGGCAGTCCAGAAGCGCGGGAAGACGGCGCCCGGTGCAGCGTCTAACGCCGTCTAGAAGACTTCCTAAGGCATTCTGGACTTCCGCCGCTTCCATGGCGGGGCCAAGAACGCCACCATGGTGCACGACATGAACCTCGCCCAGATCAAGGTGTTGACGTGGGCTGCCTGCGGACTCGTAGGCGGCGGAGTGGCGTGGTACGCGTGGACTTCCAAGCAAGGTCTGGAAACGCGTCCCGAAGTCGATCCGCAAGCGGCGCGTCGTCTGCTGGAAAGCGTGGAGGCGCCCAAGCCCAAGCAGGCGGATGTGGTGCCGTACAACGATCTGCAGAAGCTGTTGGCCAACTCGAACCTCACGGGCAAGGTGGTGGTCGAGACAAAGCCTGTGGACTCGTCGCAGCCGACCAAGCCGAGCGCTACGCCGGTGTCCGAGCTGGTGCGCGTGCTGTACTTGCAAGTGGATCTGGCCCATCCCGAGTTGTCAGCTGCCTTCCTCAAGTACAAGAGCCGCGCGGGCGTTTCCGGCCCGATGGCCGATGGCGTGCTGCTGCGCACTGGCGAGCGCTTAGCTGCGCCGAACCAGCACATTCGCATTCACCTGATCGAAGCCACGCAAGTCGTCTTCGCCTTCGATGACGAAGCGCGCGAGAAGGAAACCGTGACTGCGGCGGAGTTTGACTCCACGACCACCATCGTGCAGGTGGGACCGGATGGTGTCGTGGTGACTGCGCCGCGCACCGACATCCCGCGTCTCGACGGGCCGGTGTTCGCGCCGGGCAAGACCACGATGCTGGGTTCGAATCGCTATGTGCTGGGCACAGAAGATGTGCAGTACATGAACGAGAACTATGCCGAGGTGCTCGCGCGTGAAGTGCGCACGGCGCAACACCGCGATCCGCGCACCGGCAAGTACGACGGCATCGAGATCAAGGAAGTGGCGGCCGGTTCTTTGGCCGCACGCCACGGCGCCAAGGAAGGCGACGTGATTAAGAGCATCAACGGCCAGCCCGTGAACTCTGTCCAAGAAGCCATCTCGTTTGTGAAGGTCAACAAGGACAAGTACTCGACGTGGGAAGTGGTCGTCGAGAACAAGGGCAAGCAGCGCACCGTGACGTACGAGTCCGGCAACCGCTGAGCACGCGGCTGAACGCTCATGCTCGTACTTGACGCGGGCAACAGTCGCATCAAAGCACGCTGCGGTGCGGCACGCTGGTCGGGTACCGCTGCCGAGCTGGATCTGCTAGCGGAGTGGATTGCGACTCAGCGGCCTCGCGCCGCGGCACTGTCGAGTGTGGCCAGCGCAGAACTGGCCGCGCGGTGTGTGGCGCTGTGCGAGCGCTTGCAGGTGCCGGTCTTGCGCGACTTGGCGCATGGAGTGCACTTGGATGTGCGTGTGCCAAACAAGGTCGGCGCCGATCGAGCATGGGCAGCGCGCGGTGCGAGCCTGCATGCCCAAGGCGCCGTGCTCGTGGTGCAAGTGGGCACTTGCTTGGTGGTGGACGCGGTGTGGATCGAAGGCCAGCGCTGCCGTTTGCTGGGTGGCGCGATTGCGCCGGGTTTGCCGCTGCTGCAGCGTGCCTTGGCC
>JBILXQ010000153.1:0-6422 GCA_044378375.1 Planctomycetota bacterium | reverse complement strand
GGTGCAAGCGGCGCCTGCGCCCGTGCAGCCTTCGCCCGTGCAGCCGGCACCTCAGAAGCCGGCACAGCAGAAGCCGATCACAGTCGACCAGTTTGAAGGCACGCTGTACGTCGGCAATGCAGCCAAGGATCCGGCGGCCTTGCAGGCGTTGCTGGCGGCCTTGCGGCCGCGCCTGGTTTGCACTGTCAAAAAAACAGGACGGGTGGAGCTGATCGAGCAGGTGCCGGCCGTAATCGGCCGTGCCAAGACGGATGCTGCAGGCATTGCTCTCGAAGACGAGGGCGTGTCGTCCCGCCATGCCCAGCTTGGCTTCGACGGCGCGACCTTCTACATCGAAGATCTGGGTGGCCGCAACGGTACCTATGTAGGCGCCACTCGCTTGACAGCCAACGGAGGCAAGTCCGAGCTCAAGTGTGACCAGCACGTACGCTTCGGTTCGGTAGATGCGCTCTTTGTGCGTGAAGCCCGCACCGGAGAAGCTCTCGCGCCGGCGCTGCACTACGCGGGTGCCCTCGAGCAGCTGCAAGCAGAGTCCCTCGTGCCGAAAGAACGCTTGCGTGAAGCCCGAGCCAAGCTCGACTCGGGTGCTCACCCCGGTGAGCACTTGATTCTGACGGGTGCTGTCACGGTCGAGCAGTGGTGCACGGCACTCGAGCAAGCACGCTTGCGCGGTGTACTCCAACGCGGCACGAGCCAGCGTCGTTCTCCTTTGGTGTGGATCCTGGCCGCTGCGCTGGTGGTCGCACTCGGCGCGCTTGGTTACCTCCTCAGCCAATGACAGTCACAGCCAGAGGTCTCACGGCCCTACGTGGCTACCCGCTGCTGGTGACGGCGCTGCTGTGCGTCCTGTCACTTGTGTACATGCAGGACACCTTGCGTGGCCAGTCTGGAAAAGCAGCTGAAAAGAGGCCGTTTCCGCACACGAGCCATGTGGCTGACACATGGTACTACCACGGAGGCAAGTACCCCTCCGACCCGAAGGCCAGCAAAGATCCCTATGTTGCCGGTGAGGTGGCCCGCGATTGTCGCGGCTGTCATGACTACGGCGAGAAGGCCAAGGATGGCACTTGGCTGCGTGAGCCACGCTCACCCATGAGCGTCTGCAAGGACTGTCACTACGGTGATGTGCTGGCAGTCGAGACCCAGCCCGGCTTTGAAGCCGGTTTGCGCGCCGGCCGCGGATCCACAAGTGCCTTTGAGCACCTCGACCACGACAACATGGCCTGCCGTGAGTGCCATGTGCAATCGAAGGACGATCCAGAGAGCTTCGGCGGCGCCACCGGTGTGCCAGCTTGCATGACCTGCCATACAGATGGCGGTGACGAACGCACCTTTGACACGCTTGCCGGTCGTAGCATCGACAAGCGCAGCGTGCGCGAGGGCTTTCTCGAGTGGTTGAATGCGGATGCTTCGATGGCCTTGCCGGGTCGTGGGCCGTATCCGCACGACCGCCACATTGCACCTGAGAAGCGCAAGGATGCGGCGAGCTGTGTGCAGTGCCATGGTGATGTAGATGCAGCCACGGCCTTGGACTTGCATCTCAAGGAGTACACCGCCGCTGAGTGCGCTCGCTGCCACGTGCAGGCGGATGGCAAGCCGGTTGACGTCCAGACCGTCTACGATCAAAGGCCTTCCGCCGCGGCTAAGACCTTTGCGCACGCCGATCACTTGCATGGGAAAGGCGGAGTCGAAGACCTGTCGTTGGTGCAAGCAGGCTCTCGTGAGCGCCTAGAGAAGGGCGGTTGTCTCGAGTGCCACGAGCACACCGAAACGGCGCGAGTCGCTGCTGATGGCGTTGTGCAGCCGCCCAGCTACGCGTTGCGTGCGGATCGTGAGGACTATGCCGGCTGCATGTCTTGCCATGATGTGGCGGCGTTTCGCGCACCGCATCATGGTCAGTGGGACAACTGTTCTGCATGCCACACCTTCGATGGCTCGGATCACGCTGCCTTCAAGCACACGCGGCCTCAGGTCGCCGTCGACAGGCTCGTAGCTGGTGAAGTGCGTTTTCTCGTCGATGCACAGCGGCATCCGGGGCTTGCTGGACAAGTAGACCAAGACTGTTTGGCTTGTCACCGCGCAGCTCTGCCCGTGCTACCTTCGCGGGTCAACGGAGCACGCTTCGAGCACTCTTCGCACTTGCCTGCGCAGCCCACGACACAGGATTGCTTGGCATGCCACAGCACGGTGCCCGATGCCGCCACGTCTGCGGGGCTTGGCTTGGCCTGGCAGCCGGATCGCAGCGCAGCAGCGAGCGCACAACAGCGTGCCTCGTTCAGCATGGCTGGTTGTGGCTCTTGTCACCCCGGCATTCGCATCGACGAACGCTCGCTCGCCCAGCCGGCACCAAGGAACACGGTCGCGTTCAGCCACGCTGACCACATGGCGAAGGCACGCGATCCGCAGACAGGGCAGCCCATGTCGTGCGTGACATGCCATGACTTCGATCCCAAGCAGCGCGGCTCCGAGATCGGAGTGCGTCCGACTGCATCAAGTTGTGTGCAATGCCACGCACACGATGACGCGCATGCGCAGTGGACCGGTGGAGTAGGGGCAGCAGAGGCGGCGAGCTGCGCCCGCTGCCACACCGATGCCGTGCCGACTCCGGATGTGCCCGTGCTGGTCCAGCGCGCTCGCATCGCCTTGCAGGGCAAACAGCATCATCCTCCCGGCGTGGGTTGCTTTGAATGCCACTTGCAGGAGCCGTTGGGGCGTCTGGCCGCGGTTTCGGCGGTGTTGTCGAGCTTCCCCAAGGGCGATCGGCAGCACCTGGGCGGTCGCCCTGCCGGTTGCTCGGATTGCCATTGGAGCAAGGCACCGCCTAGTTTCCCGGAGGCCGCCGTGGACGCCGCAACGCGCCGGCAGTTGGGCAACTCCTTGCTCAACTTCCCTGGCCAGAAGGGTGTCAAGTGAACAGGACGCTCTTAACTTCACTGCACGGTCTCGCGGCGACCGCAGTGGTCGGCCTCTGCGCGGCCTTGGCTATCTCGGGGCAAGTGCAGGTTGGACGCGCGCCGCAAGGTGAACGCGGGTACTTGCTGTGGACCGGTTGGATTGCCCTCGTGTTGTTCGTGTTTGCGTACGCGTATGTGCTGCGCAAGTACGCGCACAAGCTGGGCTATTCGCCTGAGTTCGGTTGGCAGGTGGCCAAAGGCGCGATGGAGAGCGCGCAGCAACAACTGGGCGTGCTTCGTGAACGCATCGCCACCAAGGCGCTGACCGACAAAGGACAGATCCTGGCTGCCGCGCGACAGATCCTGCGCGACACAGGTTGCGCACGCGTTTTGCGCGTGCAGCTCGCTCAAGACGCAGGTGGGCTGCCGCTGCTCCAGGTTGCGCGCACGGAGCCTTTGGCCCGTGCTGCGCGCTGGCTGCATGCGCATGTGTACTACGGTCTTGGAGCGTGCTTGTTGGCGTTCCTGCACGGCGGTGCAAGCTTCCAAACGCCGATGGGCGTGATCCTCAATGGACTCACGGCACTCGTGCTGGTCAGCGGTGTCATCGGTCTTCTGTTCTGGTTGGCGGGTCCGGGTTGGCTCACCAAGGCGGAGCGCGACCTCTCCATCGAAGAAGCCTTCGTCTTGGATCGGCACTACCAGCGCAGGATCGTCGCCGAGCAGGCTCAGCTGCACAGTGTGGATCCGCAGTTGGCACAGCAGTTTGTCGCGGCAGGAGCTTCCACGGCAGAGTTCGTTCAACGCCTTGCCACCGCTTGTGGGGGTGGGCAAGAGGGTGAGCGGCGCGCGCGTGACTTGCTGGCTCTGCTTGGTCAGCGCCGCAAAGTTGCCGCAGAGCTCCAACGCTTGGAGCGCGTGCGCTGGTTGATGAATGCCTGGCGTCCCATTCACATTCCCGCATCGATTGCCCTGCTCGCGGCGATCGTGGTGCATGTCATGTCCATCTGGCTCTACTGATTCCACATGAGTGCCCCCCAAGAAGCCCAAGCCTCACCGCGCGACGAGTTCCAGCGTCGTGGCTTGGATCGTGTCCAGATCTTCGCGTCGTTGACGAAGGACGCGTCCATCGCCACCTTGATGCGCGGCATCGAGTACCACGCCTGCGCGCCCGGCGCGACGCTTGTGACGCAGGGCGAATACACCAGTCGTCTTTGGATCGTGCTGCAAGGTCTGGCTGATCAGTACCGCACCGAACCCAACGCCGAACGCCTCAAACACATGGGTGCACTGCAGGCCGGCGAGTGGTTCGGTGAAGGCAGCGCGCTCTCCAATCAACCCGCGCTGGTTTCTGTCGAGGCAAAGACGGCACTGACCTTGGTCAGCGTGGAAGCGGCTGCCTTCAAGGCGTTGTACCGCACAGAGAAGGCCTTCGCGCAGATGGTGGACGAGCGCTACAGGTCGCGCTCGCTCGCCGCGCACTTGCGCATCGTGCCTCTGTTTCAAAGCCTGCCCGAGGCGTTGCTGGCACGTCTGCAAGGCGCGGTGCGCTTTGAAACGCTGGCTTCAGGTCGCGTGATTGCCAAGCAAGGTGATGTGTCGGATGCGGTGTACCTCGTGCGTGCAGGCGCGGTGAAATGCACGCAGGCGGGTGCCGATGGCACGAAGCGCATCCTTGGCTTTCACATGGACAATGCTTCGTTCGGTGAAGCATCGTTGGCGGCCGGTGAAACACGGTGGTTGGGCACATACGAGACGATGGCGCCCACGGATCTGGTCGTCATTCCGGCGCAAGTGTTGCGCGATCTCGCGGGTCCGGATGCCTCGCGCGGGCTTGAGAGCACAGCAGGTCTCATCTCGCGTCAAGAACGCGGCGGAAGCAACGGTCTCTTCGACATGTTGCGCAAGGGGGCCAGCGAGGGTCTCTCCTCGGATGAGATCGAGATCATGGTTGCAGGCGAGTCTGCTAAGGGTGGCCACGCGCTGGTGATTGACCTCACGCGCTGTGTGCGTTGCAACGCCTGCGTGGAATCCTGTGTCGCCGTGCACGCGGATCGAGTTCCACGCTTGTCCAAGACGGGCAACCGCATCTCGACGCAGAAGACGCTGGCTTCGGCGTGCTACCACTGCGAAATCCCCGAGTGCATGATGTCATGCAACTACGGTGCGATTCGCCGTGATGTGCGCGGCACGATCGAGTTTGTCTGGGATAACTGCGTTGGTTGCACCTCGTGTGTGTCCAATTGCCCTTACAACGTGATCCGTATGACGGATCCGCCTCAGTTGACGGATGCGGTGGCGGAGCCTGTGCCCTCGATCCTTGCCGAGCTGCCCTTGATCGGCAAGTTCTTCAAGCCAGCGCATGCCTGCGGCACCAAGTCCGCAAGTTCAGGCTCCAAGGTGCACAAGTTGACGGGCCGCGAGGAGAATGTCGCCGGCAAGGCAGTGAAGTGTGATCTGTGCGCGGGCATGCCGTTTGAGGCGTGTGTCTACAACTGTCCGTGCTCGGCGATTGAGCGCGTGGCTCCTGAGGCCCTCTTTCCAACGGGAAACGTAAAGGGCTGACGCGATGGCGATCATCCGCATCAAGCAGGGCAAGCAAAGCTCGCAGCTGGAGACGGCTTCGATTCAGATCGGTGTGCACAACGAGTGCGCTCTGTCGCTGGAGGATCGGGTCGCCTCTGCGCGTCATGCTCGCATCGACGCGAGTGCTGCTGGTTTTGCGCTCGCTGATCTCGGCTCTGCCACAGGGACTTGGCTGAATGGCGTGGAGGTGGTCAGCCCGCAGCTCTTGCATGCAGGCGATGCATTTGTGGTCGGCTGTTCGCGCATTGTGGTTGCGGGTCTTGCGGAAGGCGTGCTGGAGCTAGAGGTCGACAGCAAGCCGTTCTTCTTTGAGCCGTCCAGTTCGCATAAGAATGCTCAAGGCAAGCTGGTAGTCGGCGGCGACGGTGAGCGGCTGGTGCGCGATGAAGTCAAGTTCTCCAGACTTCGCGGGCTCAAGCCGGCCAACTTGTTCGCCTTGGCGGTCAGTTGCTTGGCTGTTGCGGCTTTGCTGGCACCTGCGGTGCGCGATGAAGTCCTGAGTCCCGGTCCATTGGCCAGTCCGCATGCCAGCCTGTTTGACACGGCAACGGCAGGAACCATGGATCCTTGGCACGCAAAGCACCGCGAGGTCGCCGGTGAGCAAGGCTGCAGCGCCTGCCACGACACAATGGGCGGCACACCGCCGGACAAGTGCGCTCAATGCCATGAGGAACTGGTGGAGCAGAACCATCCGTTCTTCTCGGACCGCAGCGTCAATCCCGCCACCGCATCGATTGTGCTCGATGATGACACCTGTGCTTCTTGCCATATGGACCACTCTGGTCCCGTGCCGGAATCGGGTGTATTCATTCCTCGTCCAGAGGATTTGACGAAGAGCTGCGCCCGCTGCCACGCGAACGCAGTGCCCGAGTTGCAGCGCAAGCCCACGCAGTTCGCTGCGGTGCCACACGAACTCAGTTACGACCGCTTTCCGCATGCGGC
>JBILXQ010000152.1:0-6431 GCA_044378375.1 Planctomycetota bacterium | reverse complement strand
AGATCGTGTACGACGATGCAGCGCTCGAACACTACATGCACACCGCCGTGCAAGTCACACCGGATCGTCCGATCTTGGTCGACAAGTTCTTGGAAGACGCGATCGAAGTCGATGTCGACTGCATCGCCGATGGCAAGACCGTCGTGATCGGCGGCATCATGGAGCACATCGAAGAGGCCGGCATTCACTCCGGCGACTCGACCTGCGTCCTGCCGCCGCACACTTTGGGTGTAGAGGTGATCGACGAGATCCGCGCCGCCACGCACGCCATGGCCAAGGAACTCAAGGTCATTGGCCTCATGAACGTGCAGTACGCGGTCAAGGACGATCGCGTGTATGTGCTCGAAGTCAACCCGCGCGCCTCACGCACCGTGCCCTTCGTCTCCAAAGCGATTGGCGTGCCGCTGGCCAAGCTGGCCGCGAAGATCATGTGCGGCATGACGCTCGAAGAGCTGGGCTTCACCGAAGAAGTGACTCCGCCCTACTTCTCGGTCAAAGCACCGGTCTTCCCGTTCAACAAGTTCCCTGGTGTGGACATCACTCTCAGCCCCGAGATGCGCTCGACGGGCGAAGTGATGGGTATCGACGCCAACTTGGGCCACGCCTTCGTGAAGGCCTACCTCGCTGCCGGGCTAAAGCTCCCCAAGCGCGGTCGTGTGTTCTTGTCGGTCAAGAATTCCGACAAGCGCACAGTGGTTGCCGAGGCGCGCACCTTGGCGGCGTTGGGCTATGAGTTGGTCGCTACCGACGGAACTTGGCGCGCACTCAAGAGCGCTGGCATCCCCGTGTCGCGCGTCAACAAGGTCCACGAAGGCCGGCCGCACATCGTCGACACGATCAAGAACCGCGAGATCGACCTGATCTTGAACACGCCCTACGGCAAGCAGCAACGCATCGACGACTCGGCGATCCGCGCAGCTGCGGTCACCGCTGGTGTGCCGTGCGTGACGACACTCGCCGGCATCAGCGCCGTGGTCAGCGCGCTCTCCGCTCTGCACCGCGCCGACTGGAGCGTGCGCAGCGTTCAAGAGCACCACGCTACGCATACCAAGAAGCCGTTGCGCATCCCCGCCCTTGCGCGCTGAGCGCCAATCGCCTGCCTTAAGTGCATGCGGGGTGCGAGCCTTCATGCATGAAGCGCGGTTAGCTTGCTGAAGGCGGCCTCGGCTCTAACGCATAGCTCTCGGCGCATGAAGTGAGTGCCCCGCAGGCAACGCCAACCTCCGAGCTGCCCAAAAATTCGAATGAGCTGAACAGGCATTTGCCGGACTTCCTATCTGCTTGTACATAGACCCGACAAGAATTGACCTAGCTCGCCTTGACATTCATCGAGCAGTCTATAAAAGTGCGGATAGGGTTGTTCGACATCGTCGTCGTCAAGCCCATCCCTTTCATCCCTTGGAGGCAGTAATGCTTCAACGCGCCATACTCGTAGCAGTCATCCTTTCAGCAAACTGCGTTCTTTTTCCTACGACATCCGTTGCGCTCGATGGCACGGACGGCTGCATTGGTTCTGTTGTGCAGCTGAGCGTCGGGGCAGCTAAGCAGCTTCGCTGCAGCAAGATCTCGCCTTGCACGACAAGCTGCAGCAAGCTCGATGTGCTACTGGTGTTCCCAGACGAGACCGAAGTCACCGCCAAGATTTGCAATTGCGACGGGACGACAGACGACAATTGTTGCTCCATCGCGCTAGCAGCAGACGGTGAGATTTACGCCACCGGACGCTGCGCGGGCAACCAGCTGCCTGGACAAAATTGCCCCGCAGGGCAACTATGCGGCATGAGTTTGCCTTCTCCCGACGATTACCCGCGGGTATTCAACACCAGTTGCTTCTGACTGCCCTGCTGGCTTTTCGGGATTTCGATATGAAGCGATTCCTCACTCGTGGTGCCGCACTAGCACTGGCCCTCGGCTTGGTTTGGCTCTGGCTGGCACAGGATCGTCGGTCGCCTGAGCCAGAAACCGCGCAAGTTCCAAGGCCCTACTCGGCTTCGTTGGAGGCCGAATCAACCGAGGACGCATCCTCTGCAACGCTTGCGGATCTATCTGCAGCCAATTCGACCCATCAGTCGCAAGCTAGACGTGCACGCAGTACCGTACAGCGCTCGGAACCGTGCACGGTTATCGTTGTGGATCGTTTCGAAAATCCCATTGCGGGCGCCAGTGTCGCCTATGGATCCGACAACGTACTCGTACCTGCGGGGGTCACGGGGCCGAACGGGACTTTCGACTTGCCCTTCGAACTAAGCCCTCCACTGAAGCTGGCTGTCCGTGCCCCGGGCTTTGGCGACGAGGTCCTGCAGTTCCCTGCTTCCTTGCCGACAAACATCCGCGTGGTTTTGCACGGCTTGGCAACCATCGAGGGGATTGCTGTGCTTCCTGATGGTGGGAATGTCGGCGCGGGTATCCGAGTTGTTGCCTACACACGGCAGGGCACGGCCAGTCTAGTCGAGCTGGCTGTAGATGCGCTCGCAGGCGACCCACGCGTACACCAAACCACCACGGATGAGAGCGGGCGATTCAGCATTGCAGGGCTTTCGGAGTCGCGTTCCTATGCTCTGTTCGCGGGAGGCAACGGGCTGCTGTCGCTGGAGGGCCCGCAAGACCTGCGCCCGGGCGGAAATTCTGGCAGCAACTCGGGCAGGAGTGATCCCATTCGGATCGAGATGTGGTTCGGACATGCGGTTGCCTATGCGTTCGTTGAGACAAACGGCCAAAAACTGACAGCCAAGGATCTGCAGACTCCCATTCGCTTTCAGACCGTGCCTGAAGTCGGGCGGCTCGACGGTGTGCTACATCTTGGTGCCGCGGTCTTGGCGGGTCTGCCGCCGGACTTGGCGGTCAAGGGCTCCAACCTGAATGTACGGGTGTACGCCTCGGATCGCGACGTTGCTAGGGCAGGGCCCGTTCGCGTACTGGCGGATCCACCCGGGTATCGCCCTATACAACACGAGCTGTGGACGCTGCCCTTGCGTTCCTTGGCTGAAGAGACATTGATCCCGATCCAACGCACTGCATCGGGCTTCGGCAGCATTCAGGTGCGCTTGACGAACGGACGAGTGGAACAGCCGGCCGTGTGGCGCGGAGCGCTGGGTACATTGGTACTCACCGATGAAAGCGGAGGCGCAGATTCGCGCTACATTCGTTGGCTCTCGCCCCAGGCTGGTGAATTGACGCGCGTGCCGTATGGCAGGTACTTGGCGCGCTTCGTATCAGTACCCGACGGGACCTTTGTTTGGCCCCCGCCCAAAGTTTCAGGCCTCCCCGTGCACGTGAGCTCGGAAGCAGCCGAGGTGGAGATTGACTGCTCGACCGCGGGCTCACTGATGGTGGAGTTCGAGAACCAAGACGGCAGCGCGTACGGTGGCCGGGTGCTGCTGTTTTTGACAAGTGGCGAGGTGCGCGCAGGGCCACGCGGCGTGGAGCTCGTCATGGGTCCGATCCGCGGGAGCATGCGCTTCGAGCGCAGCCCTTGCCTGCTGCCGCTCGTAGGTGCCGGTTCGCACGTGGTCATGTTCGACGAGCCCGCGTTCGGCGTGGATGGCCAACAGCAAGTAGTGGTGCAGGTGGCGGCGCAGAGGGCCGCGCACCTGCGAGCCACGGAGATCATCAAGCCGCGTTGAGCGGACTGGCCGGCGCCAGTTCCTCTTGCAAGCGCAGGACCGGACGCGAGCGGTTGCACCAACGCAACAACACTTCGAGGCCTGCCGCGCCGGACAGCTCGGGACGGAACTGTGTGACCAGGACCGCGCCGCGCTCCAACGAAGCGAGTTGCAAGCCCTCCGCATCGCTGACGGTGCAGGCCCATCCGGGCGGTGGGCGCGTAGCTCGGTAGCGACGTTGGAACGCGTAGCGGCCGTTGGGTACCTGGCTCGACTCCGTGGCGCTCCATACGTATTGCCACGCACAAGCCTCGGGGGCTCGATCACCGAGTTCGCTGTGCAAGTCGAGAGCAGCCAAGCCGCGCCGGCCTTCCTCGGCGCAACCGAGACCGACCATCTGCATCGCAGTACCCACGACCAGCGTCGGGCGACCCGCCTTGATGCGCTCGACCAATGCCTCGGCGAGGCCTAGCTCGGCATAGCGCTGGGCTCCACGCCAGCTGCAGGCACTCCACGGCACCACCAATGCGGCTGCATGCCGCACATCCTGCGCACCGGCACACGAACGCGTGCGCGCGCCTACACGGGCCAAAGCGTGCTGCATCGCATCCGTCTCCACCATAGAGCACGGGCCGATCACGACATCGAGAGTCTGGTTCATAGCGGTCTTTCGATTAGCGCCGCCCCGAACCGTCGTCCGCATGCCCCTATGGAATGCGCGACGCCGGCTCGCAGGCCGGCGTCGGTACTGCACTTCGAACTTGTCAGTCCTGTGGAGGCTAGTGGCCTCCAAGTGCAACGACGCCGGGCCCGCGAAGAGACCCGTGCATGCGATGACACCATGTGGACATGAGGTTCATGTGCGGAGGAGATGATAGTCGTGTCAAGCCCAACTGACTAGGGCTACGCGCCTGCCAGTCCCAGCTCTGGGCCAGAAACGCTCACTGCGCGCGCTGGCGCGAGGTGATCTCCGCTTCAAAGGTCCACTGGTCGTTCGGAGTCTCGTGATCTTTGAGGCGCTTGTCGGCCGCCTCCATCTTGATCTCAGTGAGCTTCACGCGGCCCGAGTCAGCCTCGAGCTTGTAGAAGAAGTTCGTCAAGCGCATGCGGTCAAACGAACGGTCTTTGTCGCTCGACTTGATGCGATAGACCTTGTCGACGATGCCCTTGGTGCGCTGCTCGTTGCCGGGCACCAAGTTCACATCGCCAATCTCCACGTTGCGGAACGCGGCTTGGCGGCGCACATAGCTTTCGAGGTCATCTTGCGCACCGAGACCTTCGCTCTGGCCGGCCTTCTTGAGCTGCGTGTGCTTGTGACCGGTCTGCATCAAGGTGCGTACGGTCTTCTCGATCTCTTGCTTGTCGGCCTTTGTGCGCAGAACGGCGACCTCGTCGCTCTTTTGCCAGCACATCCATGCCAGCACCAGCGAGCCCGCCACCGAGCCAAGGATCACACCACGCGCGAGGTTCATGTCTTTGAAGAAGCTCATGGGATAGTCCTCAGCTCTTGACCGTTTGGATCTTGGAGCAGTCGACATCCACGGCGAAGCCTTGGATGGAGATGCCCTTGCCGCCTTCGATGGACTTGCTCTGCTTGTCTTCCATCTCGCGGAACCAGGCCTCCGAGCGCAGCGCGCGCTTGAAGGACTCGAACTGCTGGCTCGCGGTCACGGAATCCTCCGCGAAGAAGGTCAGGTCCATCACGATGTGCACATGGTCGCCCTTGGCACCACGCCCAACCGTGTAGGTGGAGGTCAACTTGCGCACCGAAGGCCGCGTGCCTTTGGCGATCTCGCTGTCCATCACACCAAGCACCGCGGACAAGCCCGTCAATGCAGATTGCGGCTGCTGGATCTCGGCATCTTGACCGAGGTCCTTCTCGAGCTTGAGCACTTCGGCCTGCAACATGCGCTGCATCGAAGCGAGTTGATCGGCAGGCGGCGTCTCGTTCTCGGGGTTCTTGAACCCGTCGAGCAACTTGACAAAGTCCGGTGAGGGATACGCGACATAGCCTGCGCGACCCGACTTGGCCTCCGGCACAAGGAAGTTGCGCGCACTGTCGCGCCAGAACGCTAGTTCGCCACTCAACTGCTCTTGTTCACGTCCTAAGAAGCGGTACCACACGCCAGTACCCAACAAGAGCAATAGCGCCAACACCATCAACGGCAGTTCAAGCCGTTCCCAAGTACCGCTGTAGCGCAACTCTTCGCGCCGCAGCGAAGCGGTGATGGCAGCACCGCCCATTTGACGCACAGCAGCTCCATATGCGACGACGAACTCGCCCGCGGAACCGTCAGGGCGCCCCGTTTCGTCGGTGAAGGCTTCCAGACGACGCGTATCGAAGTCGAGGATCGGTTCGTCAAGCAAACCTGGCACTTCGAGGCCGCAGATCAGCACAGCTTCCACGGCGTTAGCGGTACGCGCACCGGCAACGGTACGCGCCAGCTCGCGACGAATGCGCTGCGCGGCTTGCTGCGCACGCTTGATCTCGTCGACTGGCGCAGGCGCTGCAGCTGCAGCTTCCCCTTCCACAGGCGCAGCGGTGCTGCTGCTCGCCGCACCATGAGCTCCGAACGGAATGGCGCGCACTTCGCGCAGCTTGCCGCCGTCGACCACCACCACACAGGTGGCGTGTTCGCCCACATGCACCAAGACTTGCGCCTTGTCGGCCACCAGCAAGCCGGCAGCATGCGCTGCGTTGTACATCGCCGTCGCTTCGAGCTCGGCCTCCATCGGTTCCGCACCGGCCTTCGCCAGCAGATCGATGTTGCGCTTGATGTCGTCCTTCTTGACCGCGGTCACGAGCAACAAGCTCGACTCGCCTGCGCT
>JBILXQ010000151.1:0-6438 GCA_044378375.1 Planctomycetota bacterium | reverse complement strand
CCGTTTGGATGAACGAAGGTTGGCTGGGATTCGGCTCTACCTTGCGGCGCAGGCCGACGATGTGAATGTCGACCGTGCGCGTCTCGACATTGGCGCTCTTGTAGTGCCAAACATCGAGCAGCAGGTCATCGCGCGTCACCACGCGCGAGCGGTTCTTCATCAAGTAGTCGAGAATGTCGCCTTCGCGCGGCGTCAGCGGCAGCACTTGTCCCTCGCGGTGCACTTCCAGGCGCTGCAGATCGACCTTGATGCCGTGCGGCAGTTCGATCATCTCGGCCGTCGTCGCAGTGCGCGTGGCCGAGCGACGGAACTGAGCCTCGACGCGCGCCAGCAACTCGCGCGGGCTGAAGGGCTTCTTGACGTAGTCATCGGCACCCAACTCAAAGCCGCGTACGAGGTCTTGCTCGGATGCCAGAGCCGTCAGAATGACAACGCGCACATCGCGGCCTTCGGCGCGCAATGTCTTGAGGATGTCGAGCCCGCCCATGCCGGGCAGCATCAGGTCGAGCACGATCAAGTCGAAGGCGCCTTCGCGGATCTTGTGCAACGCGGCCAAGCCATCGCCCACGGTCTCGACCGTGTACTTTTGATGTTCCAGTGCTTCGCGCACGCCCGCGGCCAGCGTTTCCTCGTCTTCGACGACAAGGATCCGGCGCAGAGTGGGTTCGAGCTTGAGGTCAGTGTCGGTCGGGCTCATGGCAGGTGCGTTGGATACGCAGGATACGCCTGAAGTGTGTGTGCGAAGCGTCAAGAAAGCGTACGAAACGCACGGGACTTGAGGCGCAAGGCCGCCCAAGGGGGTACCAGCAGCATCCACGGCAGGTCGAGGGCATCGGGAGCGGGGCCGCGCACCGCGAGAGAGGCACAGAGGGCCGCTGCGGCCAGCCATACGAACCAGCTGCGGCTGCGCAGGGTGCCCCACAGGATGGCGCCTAGCGCAACAACTGCCAGCACCAGCAGCGCCAAGTGCAGGCCCTCGCCCAGCAGGCTCAACCCATACAGCGCCAGAAGTCCGGCATGCCACAGAGGAAGGTGCATGGCTAGCGCGCTTGGTTGGGGGCAGGAAGGTCCACACTCGCGAGCCCATGCGTTTGCAAGGCCTCACGCGCCCATGGCGGAAGCGCCCGCAGTTCGTAGGCATCCGCGCCCACGCCAGCAAGGGCTGCGCGGGCGGCTTCGACTTCACCCAGCATGCATTGCGCGGCTGCGGTACGCAGCATGACCTTGCGCTCGTTGCTGTCCTCAAAGGTCCGGCACACGCGCGTGTACTGGCGTAGCGAGCGCAAGCAAGTGCTCCAGTTGGCGGCGGCGGCGTGCTCATTGGCCCATTGCGCCTGCGCCCAAGCCTCCAAGCCGAGCTGCAGCTCGCCGTCCAGATTTTTTGACAGGCTAAGTGCGCCTTCGGGCGTCAGGTCGGCATACGCTCCGCCCAAGCGCTGCCACTCGTGATACGCGGCCTCGGGGGCTCCGCGCAAGCAGGCGCGCGCTGCCAGTTGCGCACGCCACTCGGGTGACCACTGCGGGCCGATCTCGCGTTGCGCCAAGGCTGCATAGGCAAGGTCGGCACCTGACGTGTCATTCGCTTGCACACACAGTGTGTAGAGATTCTGCGCCGCGACAGGGTGGCGTGCATCGAGCGCCAACACCGACGCATAGAGCTGTTGGGCTTGCGCGAGGTCGCGTGCCGCGATGCGCAGCTGCGCCAGATTCAAGCGCGCCTCCACAGACCACGGGCGCTGGGCCAACAGGAGTAGCCACGCGCGCTCCTGCACATCGGGTGCGGCGTTGGTGGCCTTGTCGCGGCGTGCATCCAAGGCCAGCGCGAGCGGGGAGTCGGGGCGCGCGTGCAGTGCTGCCTCGATGGAGGTGGCGGGGGCGTCGCCCACTTGCGCCAGCGCTCGTCCGTGCTGGACAAAGTCCCAAGCGCGCGCGGCAAAGACACACACAAGCAGAGCCAAGCTGACGGGGAGCACAGCTGCGAGTCGCGCGGGAGCTGCGCGCTCTTTGGCAAGGATCACGCCCGCCACCGTTCCCAGCGCCAGAGTGGCCGGCGGGTTGTGGAAGAAGGGGCCGCGCACCCACGCCTCGGCCAGCCACGCAAGCACCGCGGCCGCGAGTGCCGCGCGTGCGGCATCGGAAGAGCGCGTGGCACTGCGCAGCGTTTGCCATGCGTGCCAACCGAGCCAGACGAGGAACACCAGCCACGGGAAGCCACCGAGCCATCCGCCTTCGTACAGCGGCGCCAGCCAGTCGTTGTGCGGGTGTTCCACTTCGGTGTCAGCACCCAAGCGGCGGTTGAGCGTGGAGCGCTCGATCTCGTCCACCTCGCGCACTTGGGGGAAGCGCGCGGCCCATTGGCCTGTGCCTACTCCTGCAAGGGCGTCTGTGTCGAGCAAGTGCCAACCTGCGCGCACCACGGACCAGCGCACAGAGAGTCCGCTGGTGGGGGCGGTGGCCGTGGCAGCAGCCGCAGCAGGTGCGCCGGTCATGTTGCTGGGGGGATCACGCAGCCACAAGGGCAGCAGCACAGCCAGAGTCGCAAGACACGCCAGTGCGGCCGCACGGTAGCGTGCGCGACCTGAGGCGCACACAGCCAGCAAACCAAA
Organism: Planctomycetota bacterium; assembly: GCA_044378375.1. Taxonomy (GTDB): domain Bacteria; phylum Planctomycetota; class UBA1135; order UBA1135; genus SXXH01. Next base: position 3,832 of record JBILXQ010000151.1, on the reverse strand, counting down.
GGCGCCCGTAGCAGCTGTCGGCACACTCAAGACGGGGGCGACAGCTGCGTGTGTCAAGCCCGTTAGACAGGCCAGCAGGGCTAGGGCGCGAAGCAGTTGCCCTTGGCGTGTGGCTGCAGGCGGGGCGAGCGCGAACCAAGCTCCCCCGACCACGAGGGCTCCGAGCAGGGCTTCGCTGGTGGCGGCGGTGTTGCCCAGGCTGCCGGCGTACGCGTTGGCGCCATCTAGCAACGCAGGCACCGCCAGCCACAACGCGAGCGGTACAAGCAGCAAAGCCACGCGTCCGGCTGCGTCGTGCAAGCGCGAGCCGATCCACAGGCTGGCGGCTAGCACCAACCAAGCGAGGAGTGTGCGTTGGGCCGCATAGGTGTCGGTTGCATCCACACGCGCGACATTCAGGGCTGCCACCAAGAACGCGGCGAGGAACCACAGCGAACCGCGCAGTGTGGTTGGGCTCGTGACGCAGGCCAGCCATGCGGCCGGAATGAGCAGCAACACAGCCCAGCCAGTGCCTGCATCCACGGGGCGCGGGTCGTTCGCCAACACGCCGCCGGGCAGCGTCAACCAGTAGACGGGCGCCAGCGCGGCCAGCGCCAAGAGCCACCCGCGTTGTGTTGCGTGGGTGGTCATGCGGTCAAGTTTCCTTGACGGCAGGTCCCAGCTCGCGCGTCACGATGGCATCGACGAAGGCAACGGGATCAAACGGCTCCAGCATCCCCAGTTGCTCGCCGGTGCCGATGTAGCGCACGGGCAGACCCAGTTGGTCGCGAATGGTGAACACCGCACCGCCGCGCGCTGTGCCATCCAACTTGGCCAAGATGAGGCCGGTGACCTCGACGGACTCTTTGAAGAGTTGCGCTTGGCGGATGGCGTTTTGGCCGTTGGTGGCATCCAGCACCAGCAGCGTCTCGTGCGGAGCACCGGGCAAGCGCTTCTCGATGACACGCCGCACCTTCTTGAGCTCTTCCATCAAGTTGGTCTGTGTGTGCAAGCGCCCAGCCGTGTCGATGATGACCACGTCGGCTCCGCGCGCGATGCCGGCTTCCACGGCATCCCACGCTACACCTGCGGGGTCGGCACCATCCTTCTTCTGGCGCACGATATCGGCACCATTGCGGCTGGCCCAGATCTCCAGTTGGTCGGCGGCAGCCGCGCGGTAGGTGTCGCCCGCTCCGAGCAGGACCTTCTTGCCCTGTTGTTGGAAGCGGTGCGCCAACTTGGCGATGGATGTCGTCTTGCCGGACCCGTTGACACCGACGACAAGCAACACGGTCGGTTTGCTTGTCAAAGCCACTTCACCAGAGCTCGTACCCAAGCGTTCCAACAACATGCGCCGCAAAGCTGCGCGCACATCCTCTTCGCCCTTCACTTCACCGCGGCGGTGAAGGCGCCCGAGTTCGGCGCACAAGTCGGCGGCAATGGGACCGATGTCGCTGGTCCACAGCAGTTCTTCCAGCTCTTTGAGCAAGGCGTCATCGATCGGACGCCCGCCCTTGAACAGGCCTGTGATCCGGTCGGAGATCGCCTCACGCGTCTTGGAGAGGCGCTCTTTGAGGCGGTCAAAGAGTCCCACTACAAGTCCTCCGAGTTGAAGGCGCCCTCGTCGCCCTCGCGTTCCGGTAGTTCGACATCGGCGAGGTCAAGCTCGCTGGCGGCAGTCGTGCCGTCGAGAGTGCCGAGACGCCGCGAGTTCATGATCTTGTCGAGGATGCCGTTCACGAACGCCCCGCTGTTTTGCGTGGAGAAGCGCTTGCCGAGTTCAATCGCCTCGTTCACCGCGACCTTGGGCGGCACTTCATCCGAATGCATCAGCTCCCATGTCGCCAAGCGCAGCACATTGCGATCGACGACGGCCATGCGCGAGATGTTCCAGTTCTGCGCCACCGATTGGATGACCGCATCAATCTCGGCTCGGCGCGCGTGCACGCCATCAATCAGCGTCAGCGCAAAGCGGGCCGCCTCGTGATCGTTCTCCTCGGCATGCACGAAGGCTTGCGCCTCCTTGTGCATCGAGTCGCCCAGTAAATCGAGTTGGTAGAGGAACTGCAGAGCCAGTTCGCGTGAACGTGTACGGCGCTTCATGATGCAGAACCTTGATTGCGGGCAGAGTTGTGTCGGATGGCGTCGAGTGTGAGCAGCGTCTGCAAGGCGGCGCGTGCGACCTCGGCGCCTTTGTCTTGACCGCCTTGGTTGCGCGGCAAGGCGCGTGCGCGCGCTTGTTCCACCGTTTTGACAGTCAACACGCCGAGATGGATGGGCACATCCGTCTCCAAGCTGGCGCGCAGGATGCCTTCCACGGCGCCATGGGCCACCCAGTGGTCATGTGTGGTCTCACCTTGGATGACCAAGCCGAAACACAGCACGCAGTCGTAGCCTTGGCGGGCGAGGGCGCGCGCCACGATCGGCAGCTCGAACGATCCAGGCACCAAGTGCACCGGCAGGTCATGCGCCTCAGCTCCAGCCTCGATCAGCGTGCGGCGCGCTGACTCGGCCATGGTGCCGGTCAGGTCATGATGAAACGTAGACACGACAATTGCGGCGCGAGTGCCTGGACGGCGTAGGTCAAGGCGCTGCAGGACTGCGTCGTTGGTCGCAGTGGAAGGGTGCATGTGGGTCTGCGCTTGCTGGGCTGTACGAGAGCTGGGCTGTCAAAGACTGCTGCGCGTATCTTAGCGGCTCAGGGCGCTCTGCAGCAAGCAAGCGCACGCTACCTCAGGCGCGCACCGCCCAGCGCCAGCGCAGGCGTAGGCCCTCGGCCATCTCATCAATGAGCAGGTAGGCCAGCGGCACGGCGGTCAGCGTGAAGATGGTCGAGATGGTCAAACCGCCGGCGACCGCTGTCGCGAGGGCGCGGTAGTCGATGCTTTCGCCTTGTGGTTCCGTGATGGCCAGCGGCACGAGGCCGATCACCGAAGTGAGTGCGGTCATGAGCACCGGACGCACGCGCATGGCTGTGCCTTCGAGGATGGCTTGCACGCGTGCAGTGCCTTCTAGACGCAGACGCGCAATGTTGTCGACCAGCACGATGCCGTTGTTCACCACGACGCCGACGAGGATGATGATGCCGATCCAGCCGATGGAGTCCATCTGAGTGCCTGTCAGGTAGAGCGCCCAGTACGCGCCCACCACAGCGAACGGAATGGTGGCGAGGACCGAGACGGGCAGCAACACGCTTTCGAACAGCACGCCCATCAACAAGAAGACCAGCACAATGGACAAGAGCAGTGCGGCTTGCAGATCGCGCATCTCTTCTGCCGCCTGCGCGTCGGCTAGTTCGGCGCGCGCAAGTTCGTAGCCGCGCGGCAGGCCGAGACTGTCGACCAGCACGCGTCCAGCTTCCGAAACGGAGCTGCGTTGCGCGGGATCGCTGACGCGCGCCACAATGTCAAAGCTCGCGCGTCCGTTGGAGCGATTGATGCTGCGCGGGGCTGCTCCAAACTCAAAGCTGCCAATCGCAGCCAAAGGAATGGGCGCGGCGCGTTGCTGGATGCGGAGATCGCGCAGGGTCGCTAGACCTGCGGCCTGTTCTTCATCGTACTCGACAATCAGCGGCGTCTCGCGACCTTCTTCTTGGTAGCGCGGTAAGAGGAAACCGCGCAGCGACCACGAGATCGTCTGCAATGCACTCTGCGGCGTCACACCCAGGCGATTGGCGAGCTCTGAATCGACGCGCACACGCACTTGCGGCGGTGCATTGGAGAGCGGCGTGCGCACCTCGGTCACACCGGGCAACAGCTCGATGTCGCGCGCGACCTGCAACCCCAGCGTCTGCAAGCTCTCCGAGTCGGGACCAGTCAAGCGGAACACCACGGTCGAGCGATCCGCGGCGTTG
>JBILXQ010000150.1:0-6469 GCA_044378375.1 Planctomycetota bacterium | reverse complement strand
GTCAGCACGCCAGCGGGCTTGTTGACCACCAAGAGATGCGCATCCTCGTAGACGATGCGTAGACCGGCCGCCAACTCGGGCGCGACCTCTTGGCGCTCCTCAAGCAGCTCGACTTCCAACAGCCCCGGCTCCAGGATCACCAGTCCAGGCTTCTTGACGGTCGTGCCGCCCAGACGCACATGCCCCGCCTTGATCAGGCTTTGGACGCGGGTGCGCGACCACTCAGGCAGATGCTCGCAGAGGACATGGTCGAGCCGCCGGTTGCGGGTGCTGCCATCCAGTTCGACACGCAGGTGCTGGTCCATGAACTAGGCAGGATAGCGTGCCTGCGCCCTTTTTCCCTCTTGCGGCACCCTTCCCATCCTGTACACCAGTCTATGGAGCCCGATTCGAACATGAGCGAAGCAGCTATGCACGCAGCGCCTGAGCGGCGCCCCTCGGTCCTGCTGGTCGATGACGAGCGCAAGCTCGTGGAACTGCTGGGCGCCGTTTTGGAGGCGCAGGGGTTCGACACGACCATCGCCACCAACCTCGCGGATGCGACCAAGTTGCTGCAAGCGCTGCACTACGATGCGGTGGTCACGGATGTGCTCTTCGATGGCCGCGAGGACGGGCTTGAGGTGCTGGGCGCGACGCGCGAGCTGCAACCGCATGCCTGCGTGTTGATGATGACGGGGCGCGCCGAGATCCCTGCCGCAGTGGCGGCGATCAAAAAAGGTGCAGCAGACTACCTGCAGAAGCCGGTGGATCCGGTGCACTTGGCGGCAACGTTGTCGCGCGTGATGGAAGAACAGAAGATCGGCGAAGCGACGCTCGGCTTTGCAGACTTGGCCGGGATCTTGACTTCCATGGTGGCGCACACGATCGAGCGCGTGGATCCCTACACCGCTGGACATGGTGCGCGCACGCGCAAGTACTGCCGCATGTTGGCTCAGAAGATGGGTGTCGAGGACCGCTCACGCGAACGGCTGGAGTTGGCGGGCATCGCGCACGACTACGGCAAGATCTACCTCGATGACTTGACCTTCTTGACGAAGAACGGACCGCTGACGCCCGCAGAGTACGAAGAGGTCAAGAAGCACCCGCTGCTCGGTGCGCGCAAGCTCGGCACGCACCCGATGCTCAAAGAGGTCTGCCAGTACGTGGCCGAACACCACGAGCGCTGGGATGGCACGGGCTATCCGAAGAAGATCAAGGGTGAGGAGATCTCACTGCCCGGACGCATCCTGTGCGTCGTGGAGGTCTTCGATTCGCTGGCCACCAAACGCTCCTACAAGGAAGGCTGGGAGCTGCCCAAGGTGCTGGACTTCTTCGCCGAACAACGCGCCAAGATGTTCGACCCCGATGTGCTCGACCAGTTCCTCATCCTCCTCGGCGAACACGGCGACGCGTGGCTCAAAGCCCCCGCTGCCGCGCGCGCCGAAGCGGCGGCCAAGAAGGCCGCCGATCAGGCTTAGAAGCCGGCGGCGTTCTTCTCGAGCATCGCCAGTTCGGCTTGCATCTCGGTGAGGCGCGTACGCTCCTCCACGACGACCTCGGGGTCGGCGCGCTCGATGAACGCAGCGTTGTTGAGCTTGGACTCACAGCTCTTGATGCCCATCTTGACCTTGTCGGCGCGGCGCAAGAGCTGATCTTTGAGCTTGGCCAAGTCCACACTCTCGCCGAGCGGGACGATGACCTCGACACCGCCCACCACGGACACAGCTGAGTTCGCCGGACGTGTGGCACGCGCCTCGACCTGCATGCTCTCTAGGTGCGCGAGCGCCTGCGCCGTCGCGGCATAACGGCTGAGGATGGAACGCACGGCGTCCTTCTCAGCAGCCACCATCGCCGGCAACTTGGCGCGCTCGGCCAATCCAGCAAGGTTGCGGATCTGACGCACCGCACCGACGAGGTCCTGCAACACTTGCATCTCGTGCTCGGCGACTTGGTCCACCACCAAGTTCGCGCCGTCCGGCCACGAGCTGTTCATCAGCATCGGCGCCGTCTTTCCCAAGGCCTCGTGCAAGGCCTTCCACAACACTTCTGTCATGTACGGCGTGAACGGATGCAGCAGCGCCAGTGTGTCCTGCAGCACGCGCACCAAGGTGCCGCGCGCCACCGCGCCAGAAGCACTTTGGTCACCAAAGCGCGACTTGACGATCTCCACATACCAGTCGCAGAGGTCGTTCCACACAAACCGGTACAGCGTCATGGCTGCATCGTTCATGCGGTACTCGTCAAGCGCACTGGACACTTCGGCACGCGTCTGAGCCAAGCGCGACAGGATCCAACGATCCTCCATTGCCAAGGCGGCTTTGCCCTGCGCGGACACAGGATCGAGACGCTCGCCAGCCAAGTTCAACAGCACAAAACGCGCTGCGTTCCAGACCTTGTTGCTGAAGCGATAGCCCTGCTCGAAGCGGTCAGGCGACAACTTCACATCCTGACCTTCCTTGGTCAGCAACACGAGGCTGTAGCGCACCGCATCCGCACCGTACTTCTCGATCATCTCGATCGGGTCGATGCCATTGCCCGCCGACTTGCTCATGCGGCGGCCTTTGCCGTCGAGCACTGTCGCGTGCACATTGCAGACATCAAAGGCACAACGCTGATCCCACGGCACTTGATCGACGAACTCGTAGCCCGCCATGATCATGCGCGCGACCCACAAGTAGATGATCTCGCGCGCCGTCGAGAGGAACTGCGTCGGATAGAAACGCACGAGATCTTCGGTCGTATCCGGCCATCCCAGCGTGGCGAACGGCCACAGCCAGCTTGAGGCCCATGTGTCGAGCACATCCGGATCTTGACGCACGATCGGCTTGCCCGTGGTCGGGTGCGGTGCACCCACCGCCAGATCCTCGCGCGAGGCCACCGGCACACCGTCTTCGTCGTACCACACGGGGATTTGATGCCCCCACCACAGCTGCCGACTGATGCACCAGTCGTGCACATTCTCGAGCCAATCGAGATAGACCTTGGTCCAGCGCTCGGGACGGAAGCGCAACGCGCCGTTCTTCACCGCAGCAATCGCCGGCTTGGCGAGCGGCTCCATCTTCACGAACCACTGCTCGGAGACGAGCGGCTCGATCACGCTCTTCGAGCGATCCGAGATGGCGACATTGTGCGTGTAATCGGCCACTTTTCCGAGCAAACCAAGCTCGTCCAGCTTCTTGGCCACGGCTTCGCGCGCCTTCTCGCGCGGCATGCCGGCGTACTCACCGCCTGCTGCGTTGAGGCGACCATCCTTCTCATAGATGTGCACCATCGGCAGCTTGAATCGCGTACCGCGCTCCCAGTCAGCCGGATCGTGCGCCGGGGTCACCTTGACCGCACCCGTGCCGAAGTCCGTCTCCACTTGTTCATCCAAGATGATCGGGATGTCGCGCCCCACCAACGGCAGCACCAACGTCGCGCCATGCAAGTGCTTCCAGCGCTCGTCGTTCGGGTTCACCGCCACAGCGGTATCGCCAAACATCGTCTCGGGACGCGTAGTGGCCACAGTCACATACTCGCCATCACGACCTTTCACCGGGTAGCGCAGCTCGTACAGCTTGTCCTTGCGCGTCTCGTAGTCGATCTCATCATCCGACACGGCCGTCATCAGCACGCAGTCCCAGTTGACGATGCGCGCACCGCGGTAGATCAGGCCTTTCTCCCACAAACGCACAAAGCTCTCGCGCACGGCACGCGACAAGTCTGCGTCCATCGTGAACTTGGTGCGTGTCCAATCGCACGAGGCGCCCAAGCGACGATACTGCTCAAGAATGTACGAGCCGTGCTGTTCCTTCCACTCCCAGACCTTCTTGAGGAACGCATCGCGCCCGAGATCCATGCGCGTCAGCTTCTGCTCCTCGTAGAGCTTGCGCTCGACGACTGCTTGCGTCGCGATGCCTGCGTGGTCCGTACCAGGCACCCACAGAGCGGTGTAGCCGCTCATGCGCTTGTGACGAATCACGATGTCTTGGATCGTGCCGTTCAGCGCATGCCCCATGTGCAACACGCCGGTCACATTCGGCGGCGGGATCATGATGGTGAAGGTGCGCTCACCGGCCTTCTTGGGGCCTGGTGTGAAGCCACCCGAGGCCTCCCATTGACGGTAGGTATCGGCCTCAAATTCAGCGGGCGTGTAGCGCGTGGAGAGCTCCATAGCGCGACCACTTCAACCGTGCGCCCTCACGGGGTCAAGCACAAGACGCGATGAATCAAGGCACGCGGGCTGCGGCGAGCCAGGGCAAGTGCTCGCAGGCGCGAGCGGAGTCCAACGAGCAATCAGCCGGGCGATCGGCCATGCCCGCGGCTGCGCGGGTGGTGCGCACCAAGCAGCTTGGGTCCACGTCGGCTGCAAACAACACGCGCTCCGCCAGCTCCACCCGCGACAGGCGCTCGGGGCCAGCCACATGCAGCAGCCCATGCACCTCTAAATCCATGAGCTCCACCAACGCCTGCGCGGCGTCCTCCACACGCAACGGCGTGCGGTACTCGTCCTCGAACACCTGCGAGGACTGTTTGCGGGACAAGTCCGACAGCAAGCTGTCACTGGCCCCCAACCCACGGCCGTGCGAAGCACCGCACAAGAGAGGCAGGCGCACCACGAGCGCATCCGCGTAGGCATCCAGCACAGCTCGCTCGCCCTGCAACTTGGTCTCGCCATAGAGCGAACACGGACCGGCGGGGTCCTCTTCGCGAAAACCGCGCGTGGGCGGGGCCTGACGGCCATACACCAAGTCGCTGGAGACATGCACCAACCGCACGCCATAGCGCGCGCACAGCGCTGCGATCCGCCCAGGAGCCTCCGTGTTGAGCTCTCTAGCGCGCTCGGGCTCGCGGTCGCAGTCGGCAATGCGTGCCAGCGCAGCCGCCATCACGATGGCTCGCGGCCGCAGCAGCACGATCACTTGCTCTAGCGCCGAAGTCTGCGTCGCGTCCAGGCTGAGCTTCGTTGCGTGTTCCAGCCCCAAACCAGCTGGAATCGCATGCGGCTTACGAGCCGCCAAGACCGCGTGTTGCCCTGCAAGCCGCAAGGCGCGTGCAAGCTCAAGCCCTAAGAAGCCAGTGGATCCGATCAGCAGCACGGGGCGCATCACCCTCAAGGTAGCGGATGAAGGCACGCAAGAGATGAACTAGGCTACTTGCAGCCATGGCCCCCACTCCGCGCATCGCCTTGATTGCCAATCCCGTGTCCGGGCGCGGGCGTGGGGCGCAGATGCTCCAGAGCTTGCAGGCTGAGCTCCTCAAACGCGGGGTGCATGCGACGGCCTTCACGACGCGAAAGGCGGGTGATGCGCGCCTCCATGCACAACAAGTAGAGGCCGACATCGTGGTCGCCATCGGTGGCGACGGAACGCTGTCCGAAGTACTGGACGGGGCCGCGGGACGCCCCGTGTGCGTCGCCCAAGTGCCTTTGGGTACGGCCAATGTCCTGGCGCTGGACATGCGACTGCCGCGTCAAGTGAACCGTACAGCGGACATGTTGCTCGCCGGACGCACAGTGCAACTCGACACCGCCCTCGTACGCACCCACGGACAGCTGGAACGCCGCGGATTCTTGGTGCTGGGCGTAGGGTTCGACGGGCACGCCGTGCACACCTTGGAGCGCGCGCGCACCGGCCCCATCTCCAAGCTCACGTGGGTGCGTGCCGTGCTGGACGCTTGGCGCACATGGCAACCCACTGACCTCCAGGTCACGGTGCAAGGACCACACGGCAACAGCCAGCATGCCTGCCAGTCCGTGCTGGTGGCGAACTGCGTTCACTACGGCGGGTTCGCGGTGCTTGACACTGCACGCCGCCTCGATGATGGGCTCTACGAAGTCTATCTGTTCGCGCGGGCCTCACGTGGCGCCTTGCTGCGCACAGGACTCACCGGAGCCTTCGGCCGCTTGCCGGGATCTGTAGCCACGCTGGTGCGGGCCTCACAGGTACAGATCACAGCCAGTCGCCCGACACCGGTGCAGCTCGACGGCGATGCACTGGGGCTGACACCCGCCAGCTTGCACGTCGATCAGACTCGCACACGCCTTGTGGTACCTTGAATCGTCACCGATGAGCACGCGCACCATCCAGATCGACGGCCAACCCTACGGCGGCGGACACTTGTTCCTCATCGCAGGTCCCTGCGTCCTTGAGACGCGCGAACTGACCCATGAGATCGCGGGGACTTTGGTGAGCTTGTGCAAGTCACGCGGCGTGCGTTTGGTCTTCAAAGCGAGTTACGACAAGGCCAATCGCTCGTCCATCAGCGGAGCGCGTGGGCCCGGCATCGAACGCTTGGATTGGCTGGCCGAGATCAAGCGCGAGTACGCGGTGCCGGTGCTGACCGATGTGCATGAGTCCGAGCACTGCGCGCAAGTGGCGCAGTATGTGGATGTGCTGCAGATCCCCGCGTTTTTGTGCCGTCAAACCGACTTGCTCGTGGCCGCGGCCAAGACCGGCCGTGCACTGCACGTGAAGAAGGGGCAGTTCCTTGCGCCTTGGGACATGAAGAA
>JBILXQ010000149.1:0-6515 GCA_044378375.1 Planctomycetota bacterium | reverse complement strand
AGGAACTTTCCCATGGCCAACACCGGCACTGTCGAAGAGCGCGTGATCAAGATCGTTTGTGACAAGATGGGCGTGCCGAAGGAGAAGGTGAAGCGTGAAACCGACTTCATCAATGACCTGGGCGCCGACTCGCTCGGCACGGTCGAGCTCGTCATGAGCTTCGAAGATGAGTTCGAGATCACCATCCCCGACGAGGACGCGGAGAAGATCCGTACGGTCGGCAACGCTATCGAGTACATCAGCAGCAAGAGCTAAGGCTGCTGCCTACGTTTCACGGGCTGTTACGTATCACGGACTGTAGCTAGTCCCGCAAACGCGGGCGGAGGCACCGATGCGTCGTGTCGTCATCACCGGTTTAGGAACCATGAACGCGCTGGGCAACGATGTGGAAACATCGTGGGCTCGCATGTTGCGTGGCGAGAACGGCATCGGGCCGCTCACGAAGTTTGACACCAAGGACCACGCGGTGCACTTCGCGGGCAGCGTGTACTGGGAACCGCTGCCGTTCTTCACCGTTCCCGACCTGCGTCGCTATGACCCGTTCACGATGTGGGCTCTGGCCTGCTCGGATCAGGCCTTCAAGGACGCGGGCTTGGAGCCCAAGTCGCAGCCGGAAGAAGTGCGCGAACGCTACGGTGCGATCATCGGCACAGGCATTGGTGGCATCACCGGCATCGAGGAACAGTACCGCGAGATGATGGAGCGCGGCCCGCGCCGTGTCAGTCCGCACTTTGTGCCCAAGATCATGGCCAACGCCGTGTCGGGCCAAGTGTCGATTCGCCACGGCCTGCAGGGCACATCGTTCACCACCTCGTCGGCCTGCGCTTCCGCTGGTCATGCCATCGGCATGGCCTGGCGTGCCATCCAGTGGGGCGATTGCGATGTGGTGGTCACCGGCGGTGCCGAGTCGGCCACGACTTCCTTGTCGTTGGCGGGCTTCGCCAACATGAAGGCGCTCTCCACGCGCAATGACGACCCCTCGGCCGCGTCAAGGCCTTTTGACAAGGACCGCGATGGCTTTGTCATGGGTGAAGGCTGCGGCATCTTGATCTTCGAAGAGTACGAGCACGCCAAAAAGCGCGGTGCCCGCATCTACGCCGAGGTCAAGGGCTACGGGTCTACCGATGATGCTCACCACATCACCGCACCCAAGGAAGATGGGCGTGGACCGGCACGTGCGTTCCGCGAAGCCTTGCGGCACGGCAAGGTCAACCCTGACCAGGTCGACTACATCAACGCGCACGGCACGAGCACGCCCTACAACGATGCGATTGAGACGCGCGCGTTGAAGCTGTGCTTCGGCGACCATGCCCGCAAGTTGGCCGTGAACTCGACCAAGTCGATGGTGGGGCACTTGTTGGGTGCTTCGGCGGCTGTAGAGCTGGTGGTGACCGCCATGTCCGTCTACCACGGCAAGGTGCACCCCACGCGCAACTACACGACCCCGGATCCCGATTGCGATCTGGACTATGTGCCGGGCGCCGCGCGCGAGTTGAAGATCCGCAACGCCTTGTCCAACTCGCTGGGCTTCGGCGGCCACAACGTTTCGATCCTGATCGGCCAGCCGGACTGACCTATTCCGCCGCTAGCCTCGCAGGTCTAGAGTGGCGTGCGCGCACCGCGCGCCACTCATGAGCACGATCGATCTCTCTGCCCTGCAACAGCAGCTACACGCTGCTGGACAAGACCATCTCTGGCCGCATGTAGACAAGTTGTCAGGAGCTGCACGCGCTGCACTCCTGCAACGACTGGCCGCTCTCGACTTGCGCCTCGTGCAAGAGCTCGGCGCGCTGATGAGCTTGGGCGCGGGAGCTTCCGCGCCGACCTTCGAGCCGCCCGAGGTGTTCGACCTGCAGGAGCGCACGTCACAGAGGGCGCGCGAGGCCACGCAAGCTGGTCAAGAACTCTTGTCACAAGGCAAGGTTGGCTACTTGTTGGTCGCGGGTGGTCAAGCCTCGCGCTTGGGGTACGAAGGGCCCAAGGGTTGCTTTCCCATCGGTCCCGTAACAGGGCGCAGCCTGTTCGAGATTTTTGCGCGGCGCCTGCACGCGGTGCGCAAGCGCTACGGTGTGCAGACACCGTGGTATGTGATGACCTCGGAGGGCAATGACGCCCACACGCGCGCGTTCTTTGCGCAGCACCATCACTTTGGTCTGCCGGCCGATGAGATCGTCTTCTTCTCGCAAGCCATGTTGCCGGCGCTCGATAGCCAAGGGCGCATCTTGATGGCCTCGCCGAGCGAGCTGTTCTTGGCACCTAATGGCCATGGTGGTTCGTTGGTGGCGTTGCAGACGAGTGGCGCGTTGCGCGCTGCAGGCGAACGCGGCGTCGAAGTGTTCAGCTACTTCCAAGTGGACAACCCGCTAGCTCCGCCAGCGGACCCGCTGTTCCTCGGCCTGCATGCGCTCGATGGGGCACAGATGTCAAGCAAAGTTGTCAAGAAGCGCGATGCTTGGGAGAAGGTCGGCGTGCTCGGCAAGGTCGACGGCAAGTTGTCGTGCATCGAGTACTCGGACTTGCCGGAACAACTCCGCCTCGAGACGAACGAGCACGGGGAATTGCGCTATTCCGCAGGCAACATCGCCCTGCATGTGATTGAGCGCGCCTTCGTGGAACGACTCGTGAGCGGGCGCCTCGAATTGCCGTGGCACATCGCCAAGAAGAAGATTCCGACCATCGATGCCCAAGGGCAACCCACGAGTGTGGATGGCTGCAAGTTCGAGACCTTCGTGTTCGATGCCTTGGCTCTGACCGAACGCAGCACCATCGTCGAAGTGGAACGCCGTCACGAGTTCTCACCTGTGAAGAACAAGGATGGAGACGATTCACCCGCGACGACGCGACGCGACCTGTGCGCCATGCACGCCACCTGGGCCGCCGAGGCCGGCGTGGCTTTGCCGCCTGCGGATCCGCACGGCAATGTGCAGATTGAAATCGATCCCATGTACGCCGAATCGGCGCAGGAATTCGCTGCGCGCGGCCCCAAGCACCGCATGACACACAGCCAAGGCGGCCACTACTACGGCGAGGCACATCCGTGACTCTGACGCAGGAAGTTGCCCTGACGCGCGAGCATTACTTGGCACTGGCGCCCGAGGCTGCGTGGGCTTCCATCCCCGACACCACAGTGGTGGTACTGAGTGGCGGCTCCAGCAGCGAGCGCGATGTGTCCGTGCGCTCCGGTGCGGCCGTTGCAGGCGCTTTGCGCACGGACGGTGAGCTGCGCGGCCCCAAGCGCGTGCGTGCGGTCGAGATTCGCGCCGACGGCAAGTGGACACTCGCAGGTGCAGAAGCGGAAGCGCTCGACGCGCACGCGATGATCGAGCGCTTGGGCCCCGACGCGGTCTACTTCCTGGCGCTGCATGGCGGTCAGGGTGAAGACGGCACGATCCAAGGTCTGTTGCGCGCCTGCGGTCTGCGTCACACAGGTGCAGGTGTGTACGCCTCGGCGCTGTGCATGAACAAGAGCGCCACCAAGGATGTGTTGCGCCGCGCAGGCGTGGTGGTGGCCCGCGGAGTGGAGATCGATCGCTATGCTTGGAACCACGAGCGTCAAGCCTTGCTAGGAGCGTGCGTAGAACTCTCCTCCACCGGTTGGTGTGTCAAACCGAATAGCGGTGGCTCCTCGGTAGCCACATCCTTGGAGGACAGTGTCGACGGGCTGGCCGCGGCCATTGAGCGCGTGCTCGCCACGGGCGACCGTGCCTTGGTGGAAGCGCGTGTGGTCGGCGTTGAAACCTCCTGCGGAGTGATGGGGGATCCGTCCGGCGCAGTCTTGGCGCTCATGCCGATCGAAATCGTGCCGAAGGACGGCCGCTTCTTTGATTACGAGGAGAAGTACAGCGCTCAAGGCGCCAGCGAGCACTGCCCGCCGCTCACGGTGCCCCCTGCGGTCTGTGCGGACATTCGCCGCTATGCCGAACGCGCCTTCCGCGCTGTGACCTGTGGTTCGTATGCGCGCATCGACTTCATGGTGCCGCGAGCCCCGCAGGAGAGCGGCGACAGACAATGGGGCACACCGGTGGCGTTGGAGATCAACACTTTGCCGGGCATGACCGAACGTTCTCTCCTGCCTCAAGAGGCAGCTCACGCCGGGCTGTCGTTCCGCGACCTGTGCTTGTTGCTCTTGGCCTTGTCGTGGACTGAACACGCATGAAAGCCCTGACCATCGCCGTGGTCGGGGCACGCGGGCGGCTCGGCGCGTATGCCGTCACGCACTACGGTCGCACCGAAGGCCTGAGCGTGGTGCTGCAAGTGCAGCGCGGAGACGACCTGCGCGCGGTTCTGCTTGCCAGCAAACCCGCGGTGATGTTGGACGTCACAGAGGCCGGGCTAGGCGCGTTGCATGCGCGTGTCGCTCTCGAATGCGGGGTGCGGCCCCTGATCGGTACTTCGGGCGTAAGCCCCGCACAGGCCTCGGAGTTGGATGTCTATGCGCGGGAGCAGAGACTCGGCGGCTTGATCGTGCCGAACTTCTCGCTGGGCATGGTCCTGTTGCAACGCGCGGCGGAGGACATCGTGCAGCACATGGGGCAGTGCGAAATCATCGAGCTGCACCACGAGCGCAAGAAGGACGCGCCCTCCGGCACGGCGACGGATACGGCTCGACGTTTGGCGGCCAAGCGCGGAGACGCGAGCCCCATCCCGATCCATTCGGTGCGCCTACCCGGCCATTACGCGCACCAAGAGGTGCTGTTCGGCGCCCCGGGCGAAACGCTGCGCTTGCGCCACGACATGAGCTCGCCGGAGGCCTTTGGGCCGGGACTCGTGGCGGCGGCGCGCTACTGCCAAACGGCAGTAGGGGTCGCGGTAGGGTTGCGCCACGCCCTCTAGTCGTGGACGCGGGGCTTACGACTCGCTATCCTTCTGCCCGCCCAAACAGTGGGCGGTTGCCGGGGTGGCGAAATGGCAGACGCGGTGGATTCAAAATCCACTTCCCTTAACAGGAGTGGGGGTTCAAGTCCCCCCCTCGGCACCAATCCTCTACATTAGCGCTCGTATGAAGGCCCATCCGCTGCTCGCCGAGCTTGCTGGCATGCTGTTGCACGAGGTGAATAACTCGGCGCAGTTCCTGTCAGCCGTGGATGCGCTGGCGACCCACCTGGGTCCGGCTGCGGTCGAAGGACGCGAGGCCGATCTGCACGAGTGTGCGCAGCAACTGGCCCTGCACGCGCAAGCACTCGCCGTGTTGACCGGCGGTGAGTCGCGCGCCGACCTGCCGATCTGTGATGCTCTCTGCGCCTTGGTGCGCAAGCGGCTGCAACGCGAGCGACGCGAGTTGCGCTGCACGCGCACGGGTGAGGTGAGCGACGCCGAGGCCTTGTCTGCAGTGCAGATGGCCTTGACGGAGGTGCGTGCCGCTGCTGAGGGCACGCAATGGCGCTTGAGCTTGGGGCCGAATGGTCTGTGCGAGCTGACGCGCGCCGCAGATGGTGTGCACGCATGAGTTGGCTGCAGCGCTTGACGAGCGGCTGGGGACTCACCGATCCGGCAGCCCAAGAACCGCAAGGGGACGCTGAGCGCATTGCCCAAGTGCAGCACGCGCTAGACGGCCTGCGCGAAGCGTTGCGCGCAGACCACGGCGATGTGCGCTTGGTCTCCGTGGTCGAAGACACTGTGCAGTTGCAGATGGTGGGGGCGTGTGCCACATGTCACGCGCTCGAATCAACCAAGCGTGAGCTGATCGAACCGCGTTTGCGTGCGGCTTTGCCGTGGTTGCGGAATGTGGTGGTGCGCTGAAGCGCAACGTGGTGGTGCGCTAAAGCACACGTCAGCGCCACAACACAGCGATCAGTGTCGTCAACTGCACTGCGTAGGTCAGCGTGCCTAGCGCATCACCCGTAGAGCCGCCGATCCTGCGTCCTACATAGCGTGCACCCACCAGGACGGCTACGGCGCACAACAGCAACGCGAGCAGTGCGGCCCCGCGGTCGAGCCAGGCCAACCACAGAAACGCCGGCAGAGTGGTCACCAGCGCACCAGCCACGCGCGACGCAGGCAGGGATTCAAGGTCGCGTCCCAAGCTCGCACGCTCAGGAATCGTGGGCAACGCAGCCAGTAACAACATGCCGGAAAGCCGCCCCATGGAAGCTGCAGTGACGACAGCGGCGTAAAAAACTCCTGACGGCAGTTCCTTGGTGGCTTCATAGCGCAGCAAGAACGCTCCGAACAGTGCCAACGCTCCATACGAGCCAATGCGTGAGTCCTTGAGGATCTCCAGCACACGCTCGCGCGAAAAGCCGCCACCGAAGGCGTCGAACGCATCGGCCACGGCGTCCTCGTGAAAGGCACCGGTGAGGCGCGCCTCGACCAGCAACGCAATCAAAAGCGCCACTCCAAAGGGCAGATGCGTATCGAGAAAGACCGCCAGCGCCGCCGTGATCAGGCCTACCAGTGCGCCGACCAGAGGGAACCAGCTGGTGGCGCGCTGCAAGTCACCAGGCGCGAGCTGGTGGATGGAGTTCGGTACAGGCAGCCGTGTGAGAAAGGCAATCGCCACGCCTAACGCACGCAGC
>JBILXQ010000148.1:0-6523 GCA_044378375.1 Planctomycetota bacterium | reverse complement strand
GCTCGCCGGCCGGCAACGGCAGCACAATGGCATCGGTCGCGCGCGAACGTGACGCAACGCGCTGCGGCTCGGTTTGACCTTGCAGCTGCACAACCACGCTCAGTGCAGCTTCGCCCGCAGCTTGGGCCGGCACCAGCAGCAACTCTTCACCCGCTTGCACGGCGCGCAGTTCGACCTCCAACATCCCTTGCAGCGCGACATGATCTTGCCGCAGCACAAAGGGCGAATCATCACGCCCCTCATGCTGGACACGCCACGCACAGCGCGCATCCGAGACGAGGCGCACACGGCCTTCTTGCGTGCGTACCACGCGCTGGTCGCTCGCATGTTCGTACACGCGCAAGAGAGGGGGAGCCAGGCGAGTGCCATCACCGGCCGAGAAGCGCATGGTCCAGCCGTCGGCTCCGCGTACTGCACGCGCCACCACTTCGGAGCGCGAATGCAACGGCACGATGACCGTGCCTGTGCTGAGCGCGCACACGGGTTGAAAGCCCTCTTCGGTGCGGGCCTCTACCAGCGGACCAGCGGACTGCAGCAGCATGAGCGGGGCGCAGGCGAGGAGATCGAGCATCGAAGCAGTGTGCAGACGAGGTCCCGGCGGCTCAACGCATGGTGCGCGGAATCGCGCTGGAAAGAGCAGCGCCCCGCGCCGTCGATTCGACGGTGCGAGGCGCAGTGGATCGCAACAGAGTCCTGCTGGCGCAGGACGCGCTCACATCTTGAGATCGCGGATCTCATCGATCGCGAAGTCGAGGCTGACTTCCTGATCGATGTTGATGATGCGGCCGGTGCCCTTGAACGGGTTGAAGATCAAGGCGCCCGTGACTAGGCGGCCATCCTTGAAGTGGATGGTGACTTTGTCCGCGGTGCGTGCTCCGAGCAACATGTCGTAGATGCGGTCGGGCAGAAGTTCGCGGCTCTTCTTGGTAGTGCTCATGTGGTGTGCGGTGTTCTCTGCGTGTCGAACGGTCAGGCGGGTTGCGGCTCGCCGCGGGCGGCGAGGGTGGGGTGTACGGTGTGTGTAGGGGCGGGAGCTGTCAGCAAGTCGAGGCGTTCAATCAGCAGGCGCGACCAGGTTTCCAGATTGGCGCCGCGCGCGACCAAGGCCCGCAGATCCTCGACCGAGACGAGGCGACCTTCCAGCCGATCCGTCTCGCGGATGGCGACCGTGCCAGTCACATCGACTACCTGCACGAGTCCTACGTGCACGGCGCCGACGGCGTTGGTGTCGTCGTTGATGAGCCCGATGCGCTGCACGGTGTAACTACCCCGCACATCCAGCTCTTCTTCAATTTCCCGCCGCGTTCCCGCATCGAGGACGCTTTCGCCCTCGGCGCGGTCGACGGGGTTGACATGCCCGCCAATCCCGATCGAGTACTTGTCCGCTAGGCGCGCCTCGCCCCCCCCGGCTAGGCGCCGGACGAGGAGAATCTTGCCCTCACAGCGGATCACGTTGTACGGAATGACCTGCTTGACGCTCGGCTGGCGCTCCGCCCAAGGCCGTTCGACAAAGTAGGCCTCCGAGGCCAGCAGCACCGTAAAGCGTTGCTGGTCATAGTGATCCGCGCCCGACCCAAAGGGCAGTAGGCCCAGCGGGTAGCGGTCGGGGAACAGACTGGTGCGGGGCAGGACGTAGACGAATTCCATCGAGCGGGCGGGGGGGGGCGGTGTCCCCCGTGGTCTTCAGGCCTCTATGCTACGCCACACTACGAAAAACCGTCAAGATCAGGAGTGAGGTTCGTCTCAAAGCCACAACCTATTGTGTGGCCTCAGTTAAGACCCTACTTGCCCCGAAGGGTGATGCGAGTGGCCCTGTACGCCGGATTCTGTGCCCTCCGTTTCCAGAGGCGGCGACCATTTCTCTAGGCCCGCACTTGCGCGCGGCCTCTAACGACCTACCCGAGGCACTGTGGGTGCGGGTCTCACCGCGAAATGCCCCCTATTTGGTCTTTCTCCGGATGGGGTTTGCCCTGCCAGCCCCGTCGCCGTGGCTGCGGTGCGCTCTTACCGCACCGTTTCACCCTTACCGCGCGAGCGCGGCGGTTTGTTTTCTGTGGCACTTTCCCTAGCCTCGCGGCCGGTTGCCGTTAGCAACCATCCTGACCCGTGGAGTCCGGACGTTCCTCTCCGAAGCCGGTGAGGGCTTCGCAGCGGTCGCCTGGGCCACTCGCATCGGGGCGGATCGTAGCACATCGATACTGGTCCAGTGGATTGTGCACGATCCGGAGGGTGGTGAATGGCCCCGCAGGCCGGCGCTGTGGCCAAGGTCGCGGATTCCGTGAGATTTTGCCGCGCAGGAGTGGCGAGGCCGAGGCCGGGTGGTTTTCACTCCACGGCCGTAGGGGGATCGACGAGTCGTCCTGGCGCGCCGCTGGTCCCTCAGAGCAGCTCCTTGGCGCCCTCAAGGCGCGCTTGATTCAGGAACCAAGGGCTGTAGACGTAGCGTGCGCTAGGTTTGTCCCCGCTATTCAGTGGATTCGATCGATTTTCAACGGAATCGCGCTGCAGGTTCTGCACAACCGACGGGACCAGTATCCTTTTGGGCGGTATGAGCGACACCACCGTCACCTACCTTGAGCTCCGCGAAAGCGACGCCACCGGCGCCGCCGCCGCCGGTCTATCCCACACCTCCAAAGGTCTCTTCCTCCTCCACGTCCTCGAACTCGCCGCCGCCGGCGAACCGAAGGGCACCGTCACCATCGTCCACGATGCTGGTGAACACGGGGGACGCTACCTCGAGCTTGCGCGTAGCCTCGCTGCCGCCGGGTACGCCGTGGCATTGCCTGACTTGCGCGGGCATGGGAAGAGTGAAGGGCCGCGCGGGCACACCAATGGGTTGCGTGAAGTGTTGCGCGACCTGACCGATGTGCAGGACCACTTGGCGTATCGCCTGCCCGAGGCACCGAAGCTGCTGGTCGGATTTGGTCTGGGCGCCAATTGGTGTGCCGCGTACGCGGGAGAGAGGCACGGTGATTTGGCCGGGCTTGTGCTCGTGGCGCCGTTGGTGGAGCCGCGCTTTGAGGAACCCAAGAAGCCCGGCGGCCTGGGCGGTCTATTCAAGAAGGTCGGCCCCACCTCGGAGGGTCGCACTGGCTGGACCGCGCAGCAATTGACCACGGACGCCCAGCAGCAAGCGGCCTTGCGCAATGATCCGGCCTGTCATGGGCTCGTGACACTGCGTCTGTGCGAGGAAGCGCGCGCCTCTGTGGTGGGGCTTCGTCAGGTAAACTTGACAGGCGTGCCGCTGTTGGTGGTCGGTGGCGAGCAAGACACGCTCGCGCCGCTGGCATCTCTTCAAGCGCTTGCGCCGCAGGTCCAGTCCGTGCCGGGTGCCCACGCGCTGGCCCACGATCGTGGAGCCCAGCAACTGGTACAGCTGCTGCTCGCCTTCGCGCAGCGCCACGCGCACACGCTCTAGCGCGGTTCGCCGCTCTCCAGCCAGTCCTGCAGGAGCACGAGCGCTGCCCACGCATCGCGCCGTTCCTTGCGATCGCGCCCCGTGTGGCCCGCCTCCACCAAGCGCACATCGGCCTCTTTCGAGGTCAGTCGCTCATCGTGAAAGACCACCTCCACCGCGGGGAAACGCGTGCGCAAGCCTTCGGCAAAAGCGCGCACTTCCGCGGCGCGCCCACCGTCCTTGCCTTGCGCATCCAACGGCAAGCCCACCAAGAAGATGGCGATGGAGCGCTCGTCACAGAGCTTGCGCATATGCGTGTAGAGCGCCTCGCCCGTGGCAGTCACGGTTTCGAGAGGGCGTGAGGCAATGCGCAACGGATCCACCACCGCAAAGCCGGTGCGTTTGGTGCCATGATCGATAGAGAGCACACCGCCGCGCATGGGTTCATTGCTCCTGCGGAGCTTCGCGTTCCAATCGAGCGACCAGGCGGCGTACCTCTTGAGCCCGATCCTTGCTGCACACAAGCATGCACTTGCCTGCGCGCACAACGATCAAGTCCTTCACGCCCAGCAAGGCGATGAGTTGACCTGCATCGGCGTGCACGATGTTGCCGTGTGACTCTTCTGCGAGAAGCTGCACTCCACCCGAAGCACAGTTCTGCGCATGGTCCGGCGTGACAAGGTCCGCGAGTGCTGGCCACGAGCCTACATCACTCCACGACCAAGTGATCGGCAGCACGGAGACATAGGGGTAGTGCTCAATCACACCGTGATCCACCGAGATGGAGGGCAGTTGGCTCCACACGTTTTTGGAGACGGTTCGCTTGTCCAAAAGACTTGACAGCGCGGGCACATGCGCGCGCGTGGCCGTCAAGAATTCATCGACGCTCCACGCAAACATGCCTGCATTCCACGCATGCTTGCCGCTGCGCAAGAATCGCTGTGCACGCGCGAGCTTGGGCTTCTCTACAAAACGTCGAACCGCATGAAACACATGCTTGCCCACGCGCGCGACCTCATCGCCGCGTTCAATCCAGCCAAAGCCCGTGGCCGGCATCGTGGGAGCGACGCCGAAGGTCACCAACGAACCTTCGCTCTGCACAAAGCGCAAAGCCGCCTCCAGAGAAGCCCTGCACGCCGCAGCGGGCGAGACCACATGATCCGACGGCAGCAACACTTGCACAGCCTGCGGATCCCGCTCCGCAATCACGCGCGCCGCCCACACCGCAGCCGGCAAGGTGTTGCGCGGCAGCGGCTCCGGCAGCAAGTTCTCCCGCGCCAGCTTGGGAAGCTCCCGTTTCACCAAAGCCGCATGCGCCTGCGCACAAACAACCAAGCGACACTCCGTGGGAATCAGGCCGTCCAAGCGGTCCCAAGTTTCCTGCAGCAGCGAGCGCTCGGAAGCGATGCGCAGGAACTGCTTGGGATGCGTCTTGCGACTGGCTGGCCAGAAGCGGGTGCCGGATCCACCGGCGAGGATCACGGCCCAGGCGTGGCGGAGAGCGGCGGGGGAAGTGGAGGGCTTGGGGCGGCGGGCGGTCATCGGCAAGAGTGATACTGGTCTAGACGATTGTGCACGATGCATGGTGAATTCTGCGAATGTGGGCTCAGAAAGCTCCGCCGTTCGTCTGGGTAGGAAGGTCTCGGAACGAGGCACAGTGGCCTTGCACGCATGGCGCATGTCTACAGGCTGCCCTGCGGGTCGCTTGAGGGGGCTCGGCTCTAGTCACCGGCCGTATGACCATCGACTCCTCTCCTCCTTGTGCGCAGCCGGGGGATCTGGAGAGTTGCCCCACCGCGGCCTGGGGACCAACAAACAGCCACAAGCCTGGCGAAGCGTCGCGCGGTGAACTCTGGGAGCCGCTACGAGCGCCCAAGTCGTGCACATTCATCTACGCCAGTATCAAAACTTGCTCGGCATCCCCGACAAACCCGGCCGCGGCAAAGCCCTCCGCACCTCCGCCCTCAACAACGCCCCCAGCGGATTCTGCACCCGCACCACCGGCTGCATCATGTCCCCGCCAATCGTCACGGTCAGCAACTTGTTCTGCAGCCAGTACAACGCCTGGGTCACGGCCCCTAAGCGATCCACCAGCCCATACGTCAGCCCCAACTCGTACTGCAAGCTGCCGTCGAAATCCAACTCGCCCGCGCCCGATAGCTGGAGCAGGGGCGACTGTACACGGAGGTCCTCCATGTGGATCACGCCGGCTTCGAGGCGCACATTGGTGGAAAGGCTGTCGAAGACGACGCCGGCGTCGAGGCCTAGTTGGCCTAGAAGCTCGCGGAAGACGGGGATGCCCCACAGGCGGGACTCGCTCACGGCGAGGCGTCCGGTGCCGCGAATGCTGAGCAGCCTGTCCAGTTCACCTGACAGGGATAGTTGCGCGTTGAACAGGCCCTTGGTGCCGCCTCGGCCGGTAAAGAGGCCGCGCAGCATGCCTTCTACCTCGACCTCCTCCAGCTGCAGTGCAAGCTGGAAGGGGTACGGCTTGCGCAGGGCGATGCCGAGCACCGTGGCGCGTCGGTTGTCCGTCCCGAGACCGCGCAACCGGCCGCCTTCGATGGCGCCGTCCCACTCGTCAATCGAGAGCTGATCGCCGACATAACTGAGCAGCAAGTGCGTGCGCTCGATGCTGCGATCGGCCAGTTGGCCGCGCAGATCCTCGATCCGCACGAGTGCTTTCGTGCCGCCTGCGTCGAAAGACAGGCGCTCGACTTGCAGGCGTGCATCGCTGATGTTGATTGGCATACCGACACGCAGCGCAACACCGCGCGGGCGTGCATTGCCCGAAAGCTCGACTCTTCCACTCGCGCCCGGCTCGCCAGAGTCGCGTTGCCAGAGCACGCGAGCATCAGGCACTTGCACCGCGCCGCGCAACTCCAGCCCATCGAGCAATGCATCCAAGTTGTCGGCCGCCAAGAAGGCGCCCAGATGCACGCGATCCAAGGGCAGAGACTCAATGGCGAAGCGTGCTTCCAGCGGCGCCGCGCCCACCAAGTCCCAACGCAGGTCTTGGATGGCGATGGGTGTATCGCCGAGTGTGGTTGTCAGGTTCGCGCCGGACACCACACCGCCCTGTAGCTCAAGCAAGCCTCCTACCTCGCGCAGAGCAAAGCTGCCCGA
>JBILXQ010000147.1:0-6529 GCA_044378375.1 Planctomycetota bacterium | reverse complement strand
GCGCGTGGGCATCTACATTGGCACGACGGAACACGGCAATGTGGAGACCGAGAATCAGATCCACGAGGTTGCGCAGTACAACTTTGACCTGGCCTATTGGTCGCACCATCACAACCCGCGCACCGTGGCCAACAACCCGGCCGGCGAAGTCGCGCTGACCTTCGGCATCACCGGCCCGGCGTATTGCGTCGGCGCGGCCTGCGCTGCAGGCAATGTCGGCCTGATTCACGGCATGCAGATGCTGCAGTTGGGTGAAGTGGATCTCGCGCTTGCCGGCGGCGTAAGCGAGAGCATCCATACCTTTGGCATCTTTGCCAGCTTCCGCGCCCAGGGCGCGCTGGCTGTGCATGATGATCCGACCAAGGCGTCAAGACCATTTGACAAGAATCGCAATGGCATCGTCGTCTCTGAAGGCGGCTGCTTGTACGCCCTAGAGCGCTTGGAAGATGCGCAACGGCGCGGCGCCAAGATCTACGCCGAAGTCGTAGGCCACTGCATCAACAGCGACGCAGCGGACTTTGTATTGCCGTTGGCCGAGCGCCAGAACGAGTGCATGCGTGGTGCCTTGGCGAAGGCCGGGCTGGCTCCCGGGGACATCGACATTGTGTCCTCCCACGCCACCGCTACGCCGATGGGCGACCAACAGGAGTGTGAGGCCGTGCGCGCCGTGTTCGGCGACAGCGCCCGCACCCATGTCAACAACACCAAGAGCTTCATCGGACACTGCATGGGCGCGGCAGGCTCGCTCGAACTCGCAGGCAATCTGCCTTCGTTCGAGGACGGCTATGTGCACGCGACCATCAATGTGGATGACCTGGACCCCGCCTGCGAGGTGCGCAACCTCGTGATGAACCAGCCCAAGCGGCTCGACCGCGTGGATCATGTGCTGAACTTGTCGTTCGGCATGCTCGGTATCAATTCCGCCGTGCTGGTGCGCCGCTGGCGCGGCAGCTGACCCCCTCTCTCACCTCTCCTGACACGACGACCATGACCAGCGAAGAGATCATCCTCGCCATCAAGGACATCATCCAGACGATCGCCCCCGACGAAGACTTGTCGGAGCTCAAGACGGATGTGCGCCTGCGTGATCAAATCGAACTCGACTCGATGGACTTCCTCGACATCGTGATGGAACTGCGCAAGCGCTACGGCGTGCAAGTTCCCGAGGAGGACTACAAGGAGCTCGCCACGCTCGATGGCTGTGTGGCGTATTTGACGCCGCACATGCAAGGCAAGACGCTCAAAGTGGGCGTGTAAGGAAGCATCGCGTGACGAACGAGCGGTACGACGCCGTCGTCATCGGCGCTGGCATGAGTGGGCTTGCGGCCGGCATTCGCCTGGCGCAGTTCGACAAGCGCGTGGTGGTGTTGGACCGCCACTCTCTCTGGGGCGGACTCAACAGCTTCTACAAGCGTGGAGGCCGGCGCTATGACACAGGCCTTCATGCGCTGACCAATTGGGTACCCGCAACGGAGAAGAGCACTCCCCTGCCCAAACTGCTGCGCCAGCTGCGCATCCCGCGCGAGGAACTGCAGCTGGCTGAACAGAGCCACAGCATCGTCAAGGTAGGTGCTGTCAGCTTGGAGTTCGGCAATGGCATTGGACGCTTGGAAGCGAGCGTCGCGCAGGCCTTCCCGCGGGAGATCGATGGCTTCCGCCGTCTCGTGAGCGCCATTCAAGCGCATGATCCGTTCAGCGATGTGGTCGATGCTTCGTCGGCCCGCGTGCGCTTGGGTGAATGGCTGCGCGACCCGCTCTTGGTCGAGTGCCTAATCGTGCCGGTAGCCTTCTACGGTTCCGCGCGTGAGGACGAAGTCGAGTGGGACCTCTTCGTTGTGCTCTTCCGCAGCATGTTTCTCGAAGGCTTGGCGCGCCCGATGGGTGGCATCAAGACGCTGCTGGACGCACTCAAGAAGCGCTTCCTCGACTGTGGAGGAATCCTGCGCATGCGCAGTGGCGTGAGCCGCATTGTGCGCGATGCCCATGGTGCAGCCTGCGGGGTGCAACTTGATGATGGCGAACTGCTCGAATGCGAACGCGTGCTATCGAGTGCCGGACGCGTAGAGACGCAGCGTCTCTGTGATGTGCCTCCGCAGCCAGCCGAAGTTGGCCAGCTTTCGTTCTGCGAAACCACCAGCGTGCTGTCGCAACCCACCCGATCGCTAGGCCACACGGCGACGATGGTGTTCTTCTCTACCTCGGAGCACTTTGCATACCGGCGCCCAGCGGGTCTGATCGACACGACCAGCGGCGTCGTTTGCGCGTCCGACAACTACGCGCACCATGAGTTCGGCGAGGCCGGCATTGTGCGCGTCACTTGCCTGGCCAACCATGCAGTGTGGTCCGGGTTGGATGACGAGGCCTATGCCGCGGCCAAGACCCAAGTTGCCCAAGAGATGTTGGCTGCCGCCGGCCGCGTCGCACTGGATCCGCGGCCTTGGACAAGTGCTTTTGACATGTTCACACCCAAGACCATCCACCGCTACACCGGACATGTGAACGGTGCCGTGTACGGCTCGCCGGTCAAAGCACGCGATGGTTCCATCGGCGTGGACAAGTTGCACCTGATCGGCACAGATCAAGGCACCTTGGGCATCATTGGGTCCCTGCTATCAGGTGTTACCGCAGCCAATCGACATATCCTGATGGCGAACCAGCGATGAGTGACACGCGCAAGTACTACAAGGGCTCGACCGATGGCAAGGCTCCCTTCCACGGTGATCCGTTGGAGGGCATCGAAGCGGCCTACGATGTCGTCGTGGTCGGATCCGGGCTCGCGGGCCTTACCGGTGCGGTGATTCTGGCGCGTGCGGGGCGCAAGGTGCTCCTGCTCGAGCAGCACTACAACTTGGGTGGTTTGGCCACGTGGTTCAAGCGGCGCGGCGGCCATATCTTTGATGTGTCCTTGCATGGCTTCCCGGCGGGCATGAAGAAGACCTGTCGCAAGTACTGGACAAAGGACATCGCCGATTCCATCGTCCGCTTGGATGGGATTCGTTTCGACAATCCGCAGTTCCGCTTCGACACCGAGTTCACACGTGAGGACTTCGTCCACAAGCTGCAGACGGTGTTCGGACTCAGCCAGACTGCGATCGAGGGCTTCTTCGCCGAATTGGCCCAGATGGACTTCTACTCCAACTCGGGCGAAACCGTGGGTGAGCTGTTCGAGCGGCACTTCCCCGGTCGCAATGATGTGCACCGGCTCTTGCTGGAGCCGATCAGCTACGCCAACGGCTCGCACCTGTCCGACCCTGCCATTGCCTATGGCATCGTGTTTGGCAACTTCATGGCGTCCGGCGTGTACACGTTCTCCGGCGGTACCGATCGTCTAGTCAAGGCCATGAAGGCCGAGCTCGAACGTCTGGGTGTCGAGATCCGGAACCGCGTGCAAGTCGATCGCGTTCTGGTCGAACAAGGACGAGTGCGCGCTGTGGTGGCGCATGGGCGCACGATTGCCTGCCGCGCGGTACTTTCCAACGCCAATCTGCGGGCAACCGTCGAACGCCTTGTCGGTCAAGAGCACTTTACACCCGAATACGCCGCCAGCGTCTCGCAAGTCCGCTTGAACAACAGTTCCTGCCAGGTGTACATGGGCCTGAAGGAAGGCGAGAGCATCCCGTTCATCACGGACTTGCTGTTCACCTCGAGTGCTGCGCGCTTTGACTCCATGGAATTGTGTGACCTGCACACACAAAGCCGCACCTTCAGCTTCTACTACCCCAAGACGCGGCCAGGCCTTGAGCGCTACACCATCGTGGCCTCCACGAACGCCCACTGGAGCGATTGGAACAAGCTCACGCCCGAGCAGTACGAGTCGGAGAAGGCGGAACTCATCCAGCGCACGCTGACCTCCGTCGAGCAGTATGTGCCTGGTGTGCGCACCAAGATCGAGCATGTAGAAGCGGCGACACCACGCACGTTCGAATTCTATGTGCAGTCGCCCGAAGGCACATCCTTCGGAACGAAGTTCGAAGGCCTCAAGCCGAGCATGACCATGCACGAGCAGGTGCGGGGACTGTTCCACGCCGGTAGCGTCGGCATCATCATGTCGGGTTGGTTAGGCGCAGCAAACTACGGAGTCATCGCAGCCAACAAAGTTGACGCGTGGCTCCACTCTTTGGTGGAGGTGAACGCATGAGTACTACAGGGCGATTTGCGGGCCAAACGGCAGTGGTTACGGGAGGTACGCGCGGGATCGGGCGCGCCATCACCAAAGCTCTGCTAGCCGAAGGCGCAACAGTCTGGGCCAGCTATCAGGGCAACGAAGCTGCAGCCGAAGCCTTGAAAGCCGAATGCGCCGCTCATGCCGGGCGCTTGCACACCAGCAAGTTCGCCGTAGGAGACTACGCCGCCTGTGAAGCGTTCTGGACCATGCTGGAAACGAATGCACCCAACGGGGTGCAGATCCTCGTCAACAACGCGGGCATTCGTCGTGACCAGATCGTTGGCATGATGACACCGGAGCAATGGAACGAGGTCCTGCAGACCAACCTGGCCGGTTCGTTCTACATGAGCAAGTTCGCCACTCTGGCCATGATGCGCAAGCGCTATGGGCGCATCGTCATGGTGACATCCCCTGCCGGTGCCCATGGTTTCCAAGGGCAGGCTAACTACTCCGCCTCCAAGGCCGGTCAAATTGGCTTGATGCGTTCACTCGCACGCGAAGTGGGCAAACGCAAGATCACCGTCAACTGCGTGTCACCGGGCTTCATTGACACCGAGCTGATTGCAGACTTGCCGGAAGAGATCAAGAAGGAGCACCTCTCCATGGTGCCCGTGGGACGCTTTGGCAGTGCAGACGAAGTCGCCTGGGCGGTGCTCATGCTGTGCGCACGCGAGGCGGCCTACATCCATGGAACGACGCTGGAGGTGACCGGTGGCATCTGAGACCACACTCATGGATCGAGCCGCGATCATGCAGGCGATCCCGCATCGCGATCCGTTCCTGTATGTAACGCGCGTAGTAGCACGCAGCGACGATGCCATCACCAGCGAGTGGGATGTGCCCACGGACTTGTATGCGTTCCAAGGCCATTACCCGGGGCATCCCGTGCTTCCCGGGGTGCTGGTCTGCGAGTTCTCCTTCCAAAGCGCAGCGATCCTCTTCTCGGAGCCGGGCTCAGCCAAGGTGAGCAACGACGCCGTGCCGGTGCTGACAAAGATTGAAGATGCGCGTTTCAAGAGCATCGTCAAGCCCGGCGAAACGCTGCGCGCCGAGGTGGTTGTCGAAGAGCGCCTGGCCAATGCGCGTTACTGCAAGGCCATCATCACGAGCGCTGGACGCACTGTCTGCCGACTACGCTTTGTAGTCGCTTCCGTTGCGGAGGGCGTGTGAACGACTGGTTGGGACTCGCCGGCAAGACGGTGCTTGTGACCGGCTTCAAGAACAAGAAGAGTGTCGCTTGGCACATTGGCAAGAAGCTGTTGGAGGCTGGCGCGCAGGTCATTTGGACGGTGCGTGCGCCTGAGCGTCAAGCGGAGTTGACTAAGCTCGCTCCACAGAGCCGGGTGTACTTGTGCGACGTAGAGCAACAGGCTTCCATCGATGCTCTGGCGCAGAGCTTGCACGCCGAGCAGGTGGTGCTGCATGGGCTCGTGCACTCGATCGCCTTTGCCCACTACCGCCCCATGGAGGACGGCTCACCGCGTCCTTTTCATGCCACGGCGCGTCAAGATTTCTTGCAGGCCATCGACATCTCCTGCTTCAGCTTGATGGCACTCGCCCAAGCTCTGCAGGCACGGCTGGCAGATCAGGCTTCGGTCATCACCATCTCCATCTCCACCACGCGGATGGCAAGTGAGAACTACGGCTACATGGCGCCGATCAAGGCCGCGCTAGACGCAGCGGTCGTGTTCCTTGCCAAGAGCTTCGCGGCGCGCGGAATCCGCTTCAATGCGCTGTGCCCCGGTCTCCTGAAAACGTCGGCTTCCGCGGGCATTCCTGGCTATCTCGAAAGCTATCTCTTTGCCGAACAGGCCACGCTGCGCAAGAGGGCTCTGGCAACGGAAGAAGTGGGCGACACGGCTCTCTTCTTGCTGTCCCCGCGAAGCTCCGGACTCAATGCTCAATCCGTGGTCCTCGATGCGGGCATGAGCGTGAACTACTTCGATCGTGACCTTGTACGGCGTGCCGTGCGCCCGGATCCAGCGTGACCCCTGTCGCGCAGCTGTGGGTGTGCTTGGTGCGCGGACCGGACGCCCTCGCATCGGAGACCGGACGCGCCGGGGTAGAAGCACGCAGACAGTTGTCGCACACAGCCATGGACTGGTGTCAGCAGCGCCTGCACCTCCAGCTACCCAACGAGCAACATGACCAGCACGGTGCGCCTTTACCGCATGAGGGTTGGCACCGCTCGCGCAGCCACAGCAAGTTGACCGCGGCCGCAGTCTGCGCACCGTTCCGTGTGGGTGTGGATGTGGAAGACATCGCACCACGCCGCGATGAACTGGTGCCGCGCATGTGCACGCGCGATGAACTCGAACTCTTGGGTGGTTTCAGCTGGTCCAACGCCTTCCGCATTTGGACCGC
>JBILXQ010000146.1:0-6538 GCA_044378375.1 Planctomycetota bacterium | reverse complement strand
GCGGCTTCAGCTTGAGATCGGCCAAGGCTGCTTCGAGTGCAGCAAGGGGCGGAGAGGTGAGGTTCATGAACGATCTTTGCGTGTTAGTCGCCGCTGGCGACGCTGGGCTTTGGCGTCTACTTGCGGTGCTGCGCGGTCTGGGCGCAGTGCCATCGACAAGGAGTAGGCCACCTCATCGCCAGCACACCAGACCGAGTGCATGCAAGTAGAGTGCAGGCCACGGTTCGGTAGCAGGATGCCATCGCCCGCCTCCAGTAGGAAGGCGTGGCCTCGCTCGGCCAGCAAGTTTGTGAACTCCGGTCCGCGCTCCACGAGCGCGTGCAGCGCACCACAGCCGGGTAGGGCTAGCTCCGTACGCAAACGCTCGTCATCGTCCACCAAGCTGAGCATGTGCTGGTCGACAACTTGGCTGACCCATGGCATGGCACCTGCCCGCAGCAGTGCTGCAAACTCGCGCACGGCGTTGCAGAGCGCATCGGTGGACACGGCGATCCACGCCGTGCGTCCAGTAAACTGGACATAGCACACGCCTAACTGCCGGAATGCTCCGTCATTCCAAGCATCCTCCGCGAAGGCATCATGGTGCATCTGCGCTCCACCTTGTGGTGCGTTCCAATACGCGATGTGCTGGGTGGCGAGCACATCCATGCCCGTAGCGCGGCGCAAGAGCGTGCGCAAGAACGGATCCTTCAGCACCAAAGCAGCCTCGGGAAACAGCGTCTGCGCCAGCTCCGTCACCAAGCGGTGGCGTTGGATGTCGTGCGAGGCATCGTCATCGCCTTCTGCGCCAAACGAGGTGCGCAAGCGCAACGAAGCATCCTCCGGATAGGTCGACAAACAAGCGCTCTTCAGCCACAGCTCATGTTCGCCGGCTGCAACGCGCACCTTCTCGATGTCGCGCTCGGGATCCACCAAAGTGCGCGCGTGTTGCAGTGGCTCGAAGCCAGACTCCGGGTCCAGTTGTTCCAACAGCCAGTCGCGCAAACCGCCCGGCTCGGAGAGGCGTTCCCGCAAGTGTTCGCGTTCGTCGAGCCATTCCTGTGTCTCTTCGACGACCTCGCTGAAGCAACCTTGCAGGACCACCGGCTCACAGCGCTGCCAGCGCGCCACGCATTCCTCCAAGAACGCATCCACGCCTTCGGGTTCGCCGGGTAGTTGGACATTCAGGTCCGCCCATTCCCCGTGCCAGTGGCCGCGTCGCTCCAACACAGCCGTTGCGTGCAACAGCTCCGCGGCCACCGTGGCACGCGCGGGGTCCTCTGGCACCAGCGGCAGCACCGGCCGAGCCCACGGCGTGCGCGTCCTCATGGGGTGCAGCAGCCGATCCAAAACCACCTTTTGGGCCTTCTTCATCGCGAAGCTCGTGCTGCACGGTAGCAGGCGCTCCCTCCGTGCGGAAGAATGCGCGTGTGCAGACTGGTGCGACCAAGACATGGCGTGTCTCCGGAGTGGAGGCGGGGGTGCTTGCGCCCGCGGGTGAGCTGCGCGCGCTGCTCTTGCGCGAGGCGGGGATCGATCCCGGTGCCGTGCGCGGCCTGCGCATGGTCAAGAAGTCGCTCGATGCGCGCGTACGCGCCGGTGCGCGTCGGTTGCGCTTTGTACTGCAGGCCGACATCGTGGTCGATGCCGCCTATCGCTCGCAGGCGCTCGGCGTGGCTCTGCGTTCCGGCCGCGTGCACGAGGCTCCAGAGGCCGCGGCGCTCGTGCGTGAGCGTGTCCAGTCTACTTGTCGGGAACAACACGCCGTGGTGGTGGGGGCGGGTCCAGCGGGCTTGTTCGCGGCCTTGGTCTTGGCTCGCAACGGTGTGCGCGTGACGCTGCTCGAGCGTGGTGATGCTGTCGAGGCGCGCTCTTCGCCATTGGTGCGCTTTCAACGCACCGGCGTGCTCGATCCCGAGTCCAACTTGCTCTACGGCGAAGGGGGAGCTGGGACTTACTCAGACGGCAAGATCTACACCCGCGTCGATGATCCGTTGGAAGTGCCGATCCTTGAAGAGCTCGTCGCGTGCGGTGCTCCGCCCGAGATCGTGTACGACGCGCGTGCACACATTGGCACGGACAAGCTGCACCTAGTGCTGCCCGCCTTGCGTCGGCGCATGGAAGCCGAGGGTGTGGAGTTCCGCTTTCGCTGTCGCGTCGACGATCTCGTCGTGCGTGACGGTCGCGTGGTGGCGGTGCAGACCACGCAGGGCGAGTTGGGGTGTGACCTGCTGTTGATGGCGCCTGGTCATTCCGCGCGCGATACCTTCGAGATGCTGATGCGGCGTGGCGTCGTGGTGGAACCCAAGCCCTTCCAGCTGGGAGTGCGCGTCGAACACCCGCAAGAGCTGATCGACCAAGCCCGTCATGGCCAAGGCCCCGAGGCTGACCTGCTCGGTGCGGCCAGCTATGGATTGGTGTCCAAGAGTGCCGGCGAGTTGGCTGCAGCGCATAGCTTCTGCATGTGTCCCGGCGGGCGCATCGTGGCTTCTGTGAGTGAAGCAGGTTTCTTGTGCACGAATGGCATGAGCAACTCCACGCACAGCTCGCGTTGGGCCAACGCAGCGCTCGTGACAACCTTCACGCCGGATGACTTCGGGCATGAGCCTCTGGCGGGCATCGCGTTCCAGCGCTTGTACGAGCAGCGCTTTCATGTCGCCGGTGGCGGGACCTACGCCGCACCCGCGCAGCGCGTGTCCGATTTTCTTGCCCGCCGAGCCAGCAGCGGCGCACTGCCAAGCAGCTACCGCTTTGGCACCGTGCCTGCTCGTTTGGACGAGTTGTTGCCTGAGCGTGTAGTCGGGGCTTTAGGTCGTGCTCTGCCGTTCTGGGACAACGTGATTCCGGGCTTTGCCAGTGCCGAAGGCACCTTGGTCGGCGTCGAGACCCGCAGTGCATGTCCTGTGCGCTTGCCGCGCGATCGCAGCACCTATCGTGCTGCGGGCTTCACGAACCTTTTCCCGATTGGCGAGGGCGCTGGTTGGGCCGGCGGCATTATGAGTGCTGCGTTGGATGGCGCGCGGGCCGCAGTCGCGTGGCTCGAGCAAGGGCCCTGACTGCGACGGCACAAGGCCTGCGCGACCGCGCGTCGCGTTGACTTGGTATCTTCTGCGCACAATGAACGACCGCAGAGCAGCCGGCGATCCTAGCGAGAAGCGCAAGGTCACCACCGCGGAGTTGAAGCGCATGAAGGAGCGTGGCGAGCCCATCGCCGCGTTGACCGCGTACGACCACACGATGGCGCGACTGCTGGATGAAGCAGGTCTCGACGTGCTGTTGGTCGGTGATTCGGTCGCCATGGTTGTGCAAGGTCGCGAAACAACGGTCTCGGTGACGATGGAGCAGATGCTCTATCACGCCGGCCTTGTTGCGGCGGGCGCGGAGCGTGCGTTGGTTGTGGGTGACCTGCCGTTCATGAGCTACCAAGTGAATGCCGACGAGGCTCTGCGCAATGCCGGCCGCATGGTCAAGGAGGCCGGCGTAGAAGCCGTCAAAGTCGAAGGTGGTGAGCCCATCTGCGCCACGGTGCGTCGCATCGTCGATGTGGGCATTCCCGTCATGGGGCACTTGGGTTTGACGCCGCAGTCCATTCACAAGTTCGGCACCTATCAAGTGCGTGCCACGGAGCCTGAAGAAGCCGACCAACTGCGGCGCGATGCGCGTGCGCTGCAAGATGCTGGGGTGTTTGCGCTCGTGCTCGAGAAGATTCCTGCCTCGCTGGCTCAAGAAATCTCGGCCTCTCTGGCCGTGCCTGTCATCGGCATCGGCGCAGGTGCAGGGTGTGACGGTCAAATTCTCGTGACACACGACATGCTCGGCATCTACAACCGCTTCCGCCCGCGCTTTGTGCGGCGCTATGCCCAGCTCGGCGAGGTGATGGTGGGGGCTTTCCAGCACTTCGTGACGGACGTGAAGGCGCGGCGCTTCCCGTCGGCTGCAGAGTCGTATTGACTGGGAATTTCTTTCCAGTCGTCGAGGACTTTGCATTTGCCTGAAGTGGAGCACTTGTGGGCGACGAAACAGGAGTCATGGCGCCGGACTCGCTGGCGTCCCACCACCTGAAGTGCCACCACACATGAATAAGCTCCTGATCGTCGATGACAGCTCCACCATGCGCAAGATCATCATGCGCGTGCTGCGGCAGGCCGAGATCTCTGTCGACAACATTCTGGAAGCCGGCAACGGCGTCGAAGGCATGCAACAGCTGCTGTCGAACCCGGACATCGCGCTCGTCCTCTCGGATGTGAACATGCCCGAGATGAACGGCCTCGACTTCGTCAAAGAGATCCGCAAGTCGCACACGAAGGAGAAGCTGCCGGTCATCATGGTGACGACCGAAAGCGGTCAAGGACTCTTGGCCAACGCACTGGAAGAAGGTGCGAATGGCTACGTCTGCAAGCCCTTCACGCCGGAGACGATTCGCTCAGCGCTCGAACCCTACTGCGGTTGAGATGGCCATGTCTACCCTAAGCAACAACACTGATGCTGTGCCTGAGCAGGCTCTGCCAGAGCCGCTGCTTGGTCAACTGCGGGATTCCGTGCAGCAGGTGCTGTCCACGATGGTGGACGCGCGTTGTGACGGTTGCGAGGGCGCGCATGGCGAGCAACTCCGCATTCAAGCCATGGTCGACTTCCATGGCGCGCATGCGGGCACACTCAGTCTTGCGTGCGATGACGATGGCGCCGCCAGTCTCGCTCGCGGCTTGCTGATGCTGGCTCCGGAAGATCCGCTTGCGCCCGAAGAGATTGAGGACGCAATCAAGGAGTGCGCCAACATGGTCGCCGGTGTGTTGAAAACGCGCGCGTTTGGCGCCGATGGCGATGCGCGCTTGTCGGTGCCTCGTTTGGCTGCTGCGCCGTTGGCCAACAACGATGGCTTGTGGTGGCGTGTGCAAGCTGGCGCATTGGTCGTCGGATTGAGGAGAGCCTCGTGAGTGCGGCAACGACCCTGGCTGCTGGACCGGAACTCGATCGTCGCGTGGTCGAGAGTGTGCTCCTGCGTGTAGCCCAAGACTTGGCCATGATCACCGATCGTGAGATCGAGATGACGGCGGGCGCTGTGGAACGAGCCACTCAGCGCAGTGAAGGGCGCGGGCGTATCCACATCTCCTTCAAGTTGGGGATCCAGCAAGGCGATGTCGTGCATCACGGCTGCTTGGTGATTCCCTTGCCGGAGGCCATCAGTCTGGCTGGCTACCTCATGATGGTGCCGGATGAAGGCGTCAAAGCGCGGCGCGGTGCGACCACGTTGGATGTGCCGACCAAGGACGCCTTGATGGAAGTCGGCAACTTCATCGGCGGCGCGTTCGATGCCGCTGTGCGTGAGATCGGCGTCGAAGGTGTGCGCGTGCGCAGCGAAGGTTGTCAGGGTGTGCGCGCCGGTGTGCGGCCAGCTTTCAAATATGAAGAAGGCGCGCCGCTGGTGGTGGCGCGGTCGCAATGCCGCATCCACACCTGGCCCGCCTTCGAAGCGCTGCTGATGGTTCCGCCGCTCGGCTGAGTCAGCTCTTCTTCTTGTCTTTGTCGAGCGCAGCCTTGAACAGGCTGCCGAGATTCGTGCCCATGGCACGCGGTGCCGAGGCCTTCATCGCCGCATCGATAACCGACGCATCGACAGAGTCCTCCGAGCCGATCATCGCGCCACGCGAGTCGAGGCGCGTCAACGAGATGCGCTTGGCGGCGCGATCCACGGACAGGATGCGCACCTGCATCTCCTCACCGGCTTTGACGACGTCGCTGGCTTTGCGCACGCGTTCGCGCGCACCTAGCTGCGAGACATGCACTAGGCCTTCCACGCCCGGTGCAATCTCTACGAATGCACCGAAGTCCATCACGCGCGTCACCTTGCCCGTGACGACGCTGTCGGGCACCAGCTGGGCTGCATGCTCGTCCATCGGATCGGGCTCAAGCTGCTTGCGGCCCAGGCCCACGCGCTTGCCACCGTCTTCGATGTTGAGGATCTGCACCTCAAGCGTGTCGCCCACATTGCACAGCTCGGAGGCCTTCTCCACGCGGCGATGCGACATGTTCGAGACATGCAGCAAGCCTTCGAGGCCACCACCGAGATCCACGAACGCACCAAAGGACTCGATGCGCGCAACGCGGCCTTTGACCACCATGCCCACATGGAACTTGCCCACGGCTTCTTGGCGCGCGGCATCGCGTTCGCGCTCAAGCAGTTGACGCCTCGAGATGACGACGCGACGCTTCTCGCGGTTCACTTCGACCACGACCGCATCCATGTTCTGGTTGATGAACTGGGCGAGGTTGTCTTCGCGGCCCAGCGAGACTTGCGAAGCCGGCATGAAAGCCGACACCGCGCCTACTTTGGCTTCCAGTCCGCCGGTGTTCTGGCCCGTGATCTTGGCCTTCACCAGCGCTCCCGGCTGTAGCTCATCCCACGCGGCGGCAACGGCCTGAGCCTTGGTGCGCGTGAGCTTCCACAGCTCGTCGTCGCGGCCGGCCATCTCGAACTCCATCACCGTGCCTTCGGCCGGTGCTGTGTCGAACTCGCGCAAGGACACCACGCCTTGCATGCGCGGACCCAGATCCACGAACA
>JBILXQ010000145.1:0-6549 GCA_044378375.1 Planctomycetota bacterium | reverse complement strand
AGCCAGGATGAAGCCACGCAGACCAAGCAGGCCATCGCCAAGCTCGAAGGCCACCTCGCCGCCTTGCGCGCCAAACTTGAGAAGCACACGGCCACCTGATGTACCGCACGCACCTCTCATGGCGCTGGATGCGCACCCGCCGCACCAATGTGATTGGTGTGATTGGGATCGCTGTGGGAGTCGGCGCGCTCATCATGATCTTGTCGATCATGACGGGCTTCCTCGAGCAATCGAAGAAGACCCTGCGCGGTGGTCTTTCCGATCTCTCGATTGAGCCGCTGTTCTTGCCGCTCAAAGGCGGAGGCAAAGTCCCGACCGATCCGGCGAGCGCACTCGACATCGTGCGTGCGGACCCGCGTGTCAGCGCCGCGTGCGCACAGCTCGTGTGGTACGGCATCTTGGGCCAAGGTGGCAGCGATGCAGCCGTTTCGGCTTTGCGCATGAGCGACTCGCAAGGCGGCAAGAGCCTTGCAGGTGTCAAGTTGATTGGCATCGACTTCCAGGACGAGATCCTGACCACCTCGCTGCAAGAGGACCTGCAACGCACGCCGCGCATGGGTGTGTCGCGTGTGGCGGATACGAGCGATCCGTTTGCGGCACCTCCGAACTACAAGCCCAGCGGACGTCCGCTGCAAGCAGTCGTGGTGGGCGAGCAACTTGCGCGTGCGTGGAGTCTGCGTCGCGGTGACACGATTGAGATCGTGACGGGTGTGCCGGACGCCGAAACAGGCGATTTCCGCACGCAAAATCGACGCTATGTGGTCGCTGGCACCTTCCGCTCGGGCGAGAACGAGATGGATCTCGAGCGCATCTACCTACCGCGCGTCGAGCTGATTGACTTCTTGGGCACAGGCCGCGCGTACTCGCAGATCCTGATCAAGTCCAAGGACTACGAGCAGCATGGCCGCGCGCTGCAAAGCGACTTGACCGAGCGTCTCGTGGCCTCGGGCGTGCTGCGCGATCTAGACTCGGGCGAAGTGCGCACCTGGGAAGATCACCGTCAGTCTCTCCTCGGAGCCATCAAGAATGAGCGTGTGCTGATGGGCATCATGCTCTCGCTCGTGGTGCTGGTGGCGGCCTTCACCATCTTCGCCATCCTCTCCATGCTGGTCACCGAGAAGCGGCGCGACATCGGCATCTTGACGGCTCTGGGCGCCACCAGTGGCGGTGTGTCACAGCTGTTCTTGCTCGTAGCGTTCTGGGATGCGCTGCTCGGCTGCTTGGCGGGTGCGGTGCTCGGCACCTTGGGTGCGGTGTACATCGACTCCATCGAGCAATGGCTCAGCCGCGTCTTTGGCATTCAGATCTTTGATCGCGGTGTCTACATCTTCGATCACATCCCTTCCGTGGTGAACCCCTTGTGGGTGGCACTGATTGTCTTGGGTGCGTTCTTGTGCACCTTGTTGTTCGCGCTGGTGCCCGCTGTGCGCGCTGGGCGACTCCATCCTCTCGACGCTCTGCGTCACGAATGAGCACGATGCAGACCTCTAGCACAGACGAGCAGCCGTTGTTGCGCGCGCGCGGGGTGAAGCGTCGCTTCCGCTTGGGAGAGCGCACGCTGGAAGTTCTGCATGGCGTTGACCTCGAGCTGCGGCCCGGTGAGCGCGTGGCGCTCATGGGATCGTCAGGTGCGGGCAAGTCGACCCTGATCCAGATCTTGGGGCTGCTCGATGCGCCGGATGAAGGCGAGGTCTACTACGGCGAAGTGTCGGCGTGGAAGCAACCCGTCGATGCACGCGCGCGCCTGCGCAATCGCTCGATCGGTTTCGTGTTCCAGTTCTTCCACCTGCTTCCGGAACTGGATGCGGTCGAGAATGTGCTGTTGCCCGCCATGATCAGTGGCGACCCGGATGTGAAGTCGCAGCGCAAGGAGTTGCGCGAGCGCGCGGTGCAGATGCTGCGCGACTTCGGCCTAGGCGAGCGTTTAGACCACCGTCCGGCGCAGCTGTCTGGTGGTGAAAAGCAGCGTGTGGCCATCGCGCGTGCGTTGCTGCTGGATCCGCAACTCGTCATTGCCGATGAACCCACCGGCAACTTGGACTCCACCACCGGCGCAAAGGTGCTCGACTTGCTGCTCGACGAGCAGAAGAAGCGCAACCTGACACTGCTGTTGGTCACGCACGATGAGCGCGTAGCCGCGCGCTGCTCGCGCATTGTGCACATGCGCGACGGACGCGTAGTGACCTGAGCGCCTACTTGCGCTTCGTGCGTGTGGATGCCGGTTTGGACGGGAACACATCCGGTTCGACGGACCCACGCCAGCCCAAACGCTCGCGCAAACGGCGATACGGGTCGAACGAGCGCGGCGACAGCAGCGGATACGCACGCTTGTGCGCGCGCATCACCACTGCATCCCCTTCACGCAACGGGTGGAAGCCTTGGCCATCCAACACCAGTGTGGTCGTACCGGTCGCCCGAGTGATCTCCAAGCGCAAGGTCTCTACGCCAGCTAGCACGATAGGCCGGTGAGATAGAGCTTGCGGCGAGACAGGCGTCACCACAAAAGCCTTCAACTCAGGCGCCAAGATCGGACCACCCGCGGCCAAAGAGTACGCAGTGGAACCCGAAGGCGTGGACACGACCAGACCATCGGCACGGTAGTTCGTAACCCAATCGTCGCCTACCTTGAGCGCCACTTCGAGCATGCCTTGGAAGGCGCCGCGGGTGAGCACCGCATCGTTCAGCGCCACAGCGCGCTGCTTGCGGTCGTGCTCGTCGCGGAACTCGACCTCCAAGCGTGTGCGCTCTTCGACGCGCGCACGGCCCGCGAGCACATCCTCGAGAGCTTCACGCCATTGCGAGGCTTCTACAGAAGCCAAGAAGCCCACGCGACCGAAGTTCACCCCTACGATCGGCACAGGACGCGCTGCATAGGCTCGCGCGGCCGACAGGATCGAGCCATCGCCGCCCAACACCACGACCAAGTCCGCACGCGGAGCAACATCTCGCTCCCACGCGCGCGGATCGTGCAGCACCTGCGTGTGCACGCGTCGCTCAGCCAGCCAAGAGGTGAGCTCGGCGGCTAACTCCACCACGCCGCTCTTGTGAGCATCAGCAAGAATGGCGACGCGTCGGATGCGCGGCGGCGGAGTAGCGGCAGCGCGCGCCATGTCAGCTCCGCTCGCTGCGTGTGCGATCCAGCAACTGCAGCACGGTGCGCTCCACGCCGGCTGCATCCAGACTGCATTCCGCCAGTTGCTCGGCGCGCGAGGTCTTGTGGTCGATGTAGCGGTCCGGAATGGCCAGAATCTTCACACGCGCGTTCGCCAAAGGCAGTGTGTTCAACGCCTCCAAAACAGCGGAGCCGAAGCCACCGGCTTTCTGGTGCTCTTCCAATGTGATGATGGTGCGGTAGCTCGCGGCGTGACGGCCGAGCAACTCGACATCGATGGGCTTGGCAAAGCGCGCATCAACCACACCGATGCGAATGCCCTGGCGTTCGAGCCGCTCCGCGGCTTCCAACGCTTGGTTGACCAACGCACCAAAGGCCCACACCACCACATCGCCGCCCTCGAGCAACACTTCGGCCTTGCCTGGTGTCATCTCGCGGCGTTCGCTCTTGTGGATGCGCTCGACAGCAGGTGCTTCGTCGCGCGGGAAGCGCACGGCAAAGGGGCCATCGTGCCGCAAGCCCAACTCGAGCATGCGCTCCATATCACTCGCATCGCGCGGCGCCGCAATCGTCATGTGCGGCAAGGTGCGCAAGTACGCGATGTCGAACACACCGTTGTGTGTGGGCCCATCCGCACCGACCAAGCCAGCGCGGTCCAGAGCCAGCACCACCGGCAAGTTCTGCAGCGACACTTCTTGGAACACTTGGTCGTAGCCGCGCTGCAAGAAGGTCGAGTAGATGGCTGCGACCGGGCGCAAGCCACCCTTCGCCATGCCAGCCGCCATGGCAACTGCGTGCTGCTCGGTGATGCCGGTGTCGTGGAAGCGCGCCGGAATGCGCGCTTGGTAGGCGTCGAGCCCAGTGCCCGAAGGCATCGCCGCCGTGATCGCGTGCACGCGCACATCACGCTCAGCGAGTTTGACCAGCGCATCACTGAAGCACTTGGTGTACGCGGGGCCTGTGGGCTTGCCTTCCGCTTTGGGCTCGACCTTGGGGCCAGCAGCACACGCAGCCGGCGCACTTGGCGCACCTTTGACTCCATGCACACGCTCGGGGTGCGTGGGTGCTTTGGGGTGGCCTTTGCCTTTCTCGGTCAAGAGGTGCAGCAGCACCACACCTTCCAAGCCTTTGGCACGCTCCAAGTGTTCAACGATCAAGTGCACATCATGACCATCGAGCGGCCCCACATAGGTCACGCCCAACTCTTCGAACACATGACCGGGCACCACCGCATGCCGCACGACTTCACCAAGCTGATCCAACGTTTGATCCACCTTGGGACCAATCACCGGGATCGCATGGATGAGGTTCGACACCTCGTGATGCGCGCGTTGCACAATGCGGTTGGAGCGAATCTTCGACAAGTAGCGCGCCAGCGCACCGACCGACTTGCTGATCGACCACTCGTTGTCGTTCAAAACCACGATCATGCGCTCCCCCGAAGCAGCCGCGTGG
This sequence comes from Planctomycetota bacterium, assembly GCA_044378375.1. Taxonomy (GTDB): domain Bacteria; phylum Planctomycetota; class UBA1135; order UBA1135; genus SXXH01. Next base: position 1,982 of record JBILXQ010000145.1, on the reverse strand, counting down.
TTCAGCGCTTCGAAGGCAACGCCTGCGCCGAGCGCTGCGTCACCGATCACAGAGACCACATGCGGACGCTGCTCGGGGCGCTGCGACTCCTGACGCGCGGCCATCGCCAGCCCGACGCCCAACGAGATGGACGTGCCCGCATGTCCTGTGTGGAAGAGGTCGTACTCGCTCTCGTGTTGGTTGGTGAACCCGCACATGCCGCCCGTTTGGCGCAACAGGGCAAAGCCTTCGCGCCGCCCCGTCAGCATCTTGTGCACATAGCACTGGTGCGACACATCGAACACGAGCCGATCGCGCCGGAAGTCGAAGACGCGATGCAAAGCCACCGACAACTCGACGACGCCCAAGTTGGAACCCAGATGCCCGCCGGTCTGCTGGACACTGCGCAACAAGAACTCACGCGACTCTTCACACAGCTTCAGTAGCGCGTCTTTCGACAGCGCTTTGACATCCGCGGGAGTCTTGATGCTCGCCAGCAAGTCCAACCCCTGCGCGGCGTCCGGGCGCGATGCGTAGTCCATGGTGCTCCCTCTAGTGTGGACCGCTTAGGCCTTACGAGCAAGCAGCGCTTGCGGCAGGTCGTACAACAAGTCGCCTTCCACGGCGCCTAAACGCTCGGCCAGCTCGGTCGCGCGCTTGGCGTGCTGCGCGGCGCGTTCCTTGGCACCTTCAAGGCCCAAAGCCGCGACCATCGTGGCCTTCTGTGCTTGGGCATCCTTGCCTGGCGTCTTGCCCAAAGTGGCTGCATCGGCCGTGCAATCCAGCACATCGTCGATGACTTGGAACAACAGACCAAGCTCTACGCCATACTCGCGCACCAGCGAGCGCTCAGGGGCCCGCGCACAGCCCACGAGGGCGCCGAGTTCGCACGCAGCACCCAGCAAAGCAGCCGTTTTCGTGCGGTGGATCGATTCGACCGATTCGGCATCAGCGCCCGCCTGTGCCGCCAGATCGAGCACCTGACCACCGACCATGCCGTACGAGCCAGAGGCATCCGCCAAGACCAACACCGCTTCGGCTCCCGCCGGGCGCACGCGCGCCAACAGCACGAAAGCGTGCGTCAGGAGCGCATCTCCCGCGAGCACGGCCATGGCTTCGTCCCAGACCTTGTGCACGGTGGGACGACCGCGACGCAGGTCATCGTCATCCATGCAGGGCAAATCATCGTGCACCAAGCTGTAGGCATGCACACATTCCAATGCGGCCGCCACAGGTGCTGCATCCACATCCAAACCACCGAAGCGCCGGCACCATTCGCGTGCTAAGGCTGCGCGAATGCGCTTGCCGCCGCCCAAAACGGCGTAGCGCATGGCCTCATGCAAGCTGCGCGGTTCGGCGCTCGCGGGCGGGAGTGCTTGCTCCAGCACACTCTCGGTCCACACACGCGCCTCGTCCAAGGCGGCTTCCACAGCCAGCCGCCGCCGCTCGCGTTCGGCTTCTTTCGCGGCTTTCTTAGGCGAAACGCTCATCGCCCACCCGCGGGTGTCTCCCACTCATCGGCGCGGCGCGCGCCACCCGCGGCCAGCTCCTCGACCGTGCGTTTGTGCGCGGCCAGCGACTCACGGCACTCCTTGAGGAGCTTGACCCCCTCAGCGTAGCGCTGGAGAGCGGTTTCCAAGCCGCCACCGCCCTGTTCGAGCTCGGCAACCAAGGCTTCTAGGCGCTGCAGCCGCTCGTCAAAGGTGGGCTGCGCGGGTACTTCTTGGGCGGGCGTCTTGGCCATGGGGCTACTGTACGGCTTGGCGGGCCGGACGAAAAACCCAATTGGAGACCTAGGAGTTCGCTTTATTGAGACTTCAAGGTCTCTTCATGAATCCTCGAAGAATCTTCAACGTCTGGACCGAATTGTTGCGGGAATCAGGGTTTGCGCTAATTGCCGCTTTTCCATGTGGCGGATATCCTCCGATAAGCAATCGCTGACCTTCGGCGTGAACTCTCCAGTTCGCGGGAAGGTTCGCGCATCCCGCCGCGTCGGCCGCAGC
>JBILXQ010000143.1:0-6583 GCA_044378375.1 Planctomycetota bacterium | reverse complement strand
CGTGCGCGCGCCGAGCTTCTCGCCCAAGCTCGCGTAGAAGGTCAAGGTGCCCGTCGCGCCATCAATGTCAAATTTGCCATCACCACGCGTGGTGCCACCGTTGATGCGCGACAGCTCGATCAAGGCATCGCGCTGCGCATGGATGGCAGCCGAGCACTTGGCCAGCAAGGCACCGCGTTCCGCGAAGGTCAGGGCGCGCAGGTGCCGGCCACCCACCTCGCGGCCAAAGCGAACCACCTGCGCGTAGTCGAGTCCCGCGCTGGAGGCTTGGGCCACCAACTCCTCAGTCACAGGGTTCTCCAGGCTCTGAAAGCCGCCGGTAGCGAGATGGCGTGAGCCGAGTACAAAGGAAGGCAGGGTCTGCATGGGGGTCCTTTCGCGCGTGCGAGGGCGAACAGTCTAACGCTGAGGAGGACAGCACGGAAACGCCGACAGGAAAGGACTACGGAGCGCAAGGACTGAGCACTACGCTGCTGGGGCACATGCAGCACGACGCACTCGAGGTCCCGGCCGCAGCACGGCCTTTCGCACCTGGCTTGTACGCCGGCCAAACAGCGGTCATCACTGGTGGAGCCAGCGGCTTGGGCCTGGAGCTGACGCGCGCGTTGGCGCACTTGGGCGCGACGGTGCTCGTCCCCTCGCGCGATGCCGCCAAGCATGCGCCGCTCTTGGAGGAAGCCGCAGCACGCAACTGGCGCATCGAATGCGCGGTGCTTGATGTGCGCGACAACCATGCTGTCGATCGCTACGCAGCAGCCATGCTCGCCAGCCATGGCCGCATTGATCTTCTGGTCAACAACGCAGCGGGCAACTTTGTGTGCCCCAGCGAGCGCCTGTCGGCCAATGCATGGCGTGCGGTCCTGGGCATCGCGCTGGATGGCACCTTCTATTGTTCAAAGGCCTTCGGGCGCGGCATGCTCGCGGCCCAACGCGGTGCGATCCTCAACATCGTGGCGACCTATGCGTGGACCGGCATGCCGGGAGTCGCGCACTCTGCTTCGGCCAAGGCCGGCGTGTTGGCGCTCACCAAGACGATGGCCGCCGAGTGGGCTGGACGCGGCGTACGCGTGAACGCGATTGCGCCAGGCCCCTTCCACAGCAAGGGCGCCAAACAGAACCTGTGGCCGAATGAAGAGGTCAAGGCGCGCATGGAACGCGAGATCCCGATGGGGCGCTTCGGCACAGCCGAAGAGGTGGCCGCGCACTGCCTCTGGCTGCTCTCGCCGTACTCCGGCTGGGTCACGGGCGAGTGCTTCGTGGTCGACGGCGGCGGATCATTGGGCAAAGGCATGTGGCTCCCGGGAGAGCGGCTCGCCAGTGTCAAGGAAACCTGACAGCACCCATCATGAGTACACAACCTCACGACCGTCGTCATTTCGACACCGAACGGGCCAATGAGCGCAGCCGTGAACTCGATGCGCTGGAACTCGCTGCAGCCTTCGATGTCATGAACGCAGAGGATGCGCTGGTGCCCTTGGCGGTGGCCCAAGCCAAGCCCGCCATCGTGCAAGCCATCGAGCTGGTCGTCACCGCCCTACGCCAAGGCGGCCGCCTGATCTATGCAGGCGCCGGAACAAGTGGACGGCTCGGTGTGCTGGATGCTTCGGAATGCCCGCCCACGTTCCGCACGCCCCCTTCGCAAGTCGTGGGCCTCATCGCCGGTGGTCAAGTCGCCTTGACAAGTGCAGTCGAAGGCGCCGAGGACGATCGTGCTGCTGCAGTGCGCGACTTGGAGGCACGCGCCCTCGAGGCGCGTGATGTGGTCTTTGGCATCGCCACGGGCGGCACTACGCCGTATGTGCACGGCGCCATTGCGTATGCCAAGGAGCGTGGCGCGAAGACCATCTTCTTCGCCTGCGTGCCGCAGGAGCAATGCGCCGACGCGGCCGATGTCTCCATCCGGGTGCTGGTGGGCCCCGAAGTGTTGGCCGGCAGCACGCGTTTGAAGAGCGGCACCGCCACCAAGCTCGTGCTCAACATGGTCACGACGCTCGCCATGACGCGCTTGGGCAAAGTGCACGGCAACTTGATGGTCGATGTGGTCGCGACGGCGAATCACAAGCTTTGGCAGCGTGGCATCGCCCTCGTATCCAAACTCACCGGGCTCGCCCACGCCGAAGCTGAAGCGCTGCTGAAAGCCGCCGACGGCCATGTCAAAACAGCCGCCGCCATGCACCGCCTCGCGTGCGACAAGTCCGCAGCCGAGAGTGCACTGCGCCGGGCCAACGGATTCCTGCGGGACGTTGCCCCCTAATCAACGGATCCTCTGCTGCGCCATGAGGGTCCCGCGCGACTCCTTGCGCCCCCCGCAGCTACAAAGCCCCGACCAGGTGCAGCGTCTCGAAGTGCAACCCAGCACCTGCGGCCAGCAGGCGCTGAGCGCTGGCGGTGTCCCGCTCCAGTACCAATTGCACATACCCGCGCGTCGGCACAACCAGCGGACGCAAGCTGATGGCCACCGCGAGAGCATCGGCCGGGTCGGGCACGCGCAGCGGAAAAACGCCCGAGTAGGCCGGATCGTAGGCCGCAATGGCGACCGGCTCTCCTGTGCGCTCGTAGGCGTACACCGCACTGCCGGGACGCTGGCGATGCCGGGTCAGCTGTCCATCCAGCAACTCGAACCGCTGTTCGAAGCCTCGATCTTCCGCTGGGGCTGTCGCGCGACGCACAAGCGGGCCGCGGTCAACGTCGGGCTCGGCATTGGCCAAACCCTGCGTGTGAGTGATGCGCAACGCCCAGAGCCGGTGCGTCTCACGCATGCCGAGGGTCATGTAGAGCTGTAATGCCGGCGCGTTGTCCGGTTTGACATTCAGGCGCCAGCGCACCGCGCCATGCTCGCGGGCGCGCGTGGCGAGCTGCTGCATCAGCGCGCGGCCCAAGCCACGGCCGCGCCTGTCCCTTGCGACCAGCAAGTGCCGGACGTATGCATCGGCGCCATACACCTGCAGGCGTCCGTAAGCCGTGAGGCGTTGCTCCTCTTCGTACACGAGCAGCTCCGGCGCAATCTGCTCCAGCCACTCTTGAAGGGGCGGCACAGGATCGCCTGTGCCGAGATCCTCCACGAGGCGCGCGTAGTCAGGATAGTGGCGCGGCTCCGCCGTGGTGACGCGCATCAACGCCTCAAGGCCAATTGACGCCGGACTTCGGCCAGAAACGGCTCCCAATCAAAGCCCGGGCCCGGGTCCACCTTGTTCGTTTGGACGTGGTAGTGGCCGAGGATGCCGCTGAAGTTCTGCCATTCCTCATCCGACATGGCCCGGTTCAACACCTGACCATCGGCATCGCGCGGTGCCTCGGGAGCCAAGCGCGGGAACTCCTTGCACAACGCGGCGGTCAGCGCGATCAAGCTCGCGTATTGCTGCGGCGTGTAGTCGTATTGCTCTAACTGTTGGCCTTGGATCTCCCCCCGTACCAAGGCTGGGCGCGCCGGCCGACCAACGAAGCCCTCGGTGCGCACACCTCCGGTCCCAAAGCGCTCGGGCAGGTCAATGTACGGACCACCTGCATCACGCTTGTACCACTCATCGATGGGCGACTTCTCAAACGGCTTGTAGGCACCGATGTGCGCGATCTCCACACCAATCGAGCGTGCGTTGCTCTTCGTGGCGTGGAAGGCCTGTTCGCGCAAATCCATCGTCTGGTAGATGGTCCCGTCGATATCGAGCAGGAAGTGCACCGACAAGCCGCGCTGGTCGTGAAGGACCTTGAAGCAGGTGCTGGCAAGCCCGCAGACATCGTAGTGCAGCACAAACTGGTCGACGACGCGCGCCAGCTCGATGGGACTCGTTTCGTTTGGCTGGATCAGCTGCAGCTCTTTGCTACGACGGCCGGGCTGGTAGCGTTCGCCTTGCGGGCTCTTGTCGTTGGCGGGGCCGAAGCGCGGCGTTGTGGTGTACGCGTTGTAGCCGGGGTAGTCGGTCCACAGGACGACGGGAGCATCGACGGGGATTTTTTGTCCGCAGACCAAGATGTGACCGCGCGACGGCGGCGGAGGAGGTTCCGACGGCAAAGCCGCAGAGGCGGAGGTGGTTGCGCGGCACGAGGCAAGCGCCATGCAAGCCAGCAGCAGCAGAACGATCGACAGGTGCGTGCTCCCGAGGTTCATGGGTTACAGAGGCTAACGCATTCGCCACGCGGCGAGAAATCGGGTTTTGGTGGGACGCGGGGGCTGCGCCACTCGTCAGGCCAGCGTGGAGACAACACGCACCATGGGAGCCTGCCTGACGGGCGCAGGGGCTGAACTCGTAGGAGTCGAGGCACGCTTCGATACGCGCGAACGCGAGCGCATTGAGGTGGTGCTTACGGGCTTGCCAGACTCGGTGCTCAAGGAATCGCGCTCACGACTGGAGTGCGCTTTAGCTGCGTGTGGCTTGCACCTACCTCAAGGTCGTTTGTGGTTGAACTTGGTGCCGGCCTCCCGGCGCAAGTCGGGCGAGAGTCTTGATCTTCCACTCGCGGTCGCGGCGGCGGCAGCCACAGGGCATCTCCCCGCCTCGGCGGTGCGCAAGGTGCTGTTCTTGGGTGAATTGGGCATCGATGGGACATTGCATGCCGTGCCAGGCGGTTTGGCAGCTGCCTTGGCTGCCAAAGAACTGGGGATCGAGGATCTTGTCGCTCCGCCGGCCACGGCCATGGAAGCGGCTGCGGTACACGGCATTACGGCCTACGGCGCGCGGTCTTTGGCTGCAGCCATTGCCCATGTGACCGGTGTGCGCTGTTTGAAACCGCTCTCGGCTACGGAGGCCGGGCCAGCAGTGCGCGCCTCGGGACCTTCGCTAGATGAGGTGCGCGGACTGGATGACGCCAAGTGGGCTTTGGCCGTGGCCGCGGCGGGCGGGCATGGAGTGCTGTTCGTAGGACCACCTGGCGCGGGCAAGAGCTTGTTGGCGCGCAGGTTGGTGAACCTCCTACCGCCGCCAGATATGCACGAGCGGTTGGAGCTGACACGCGTTCTGTCGGCCAATGGCCGCTGGCCGGGCGGTTTGGCCAAGGAGCGGCCGTTCCGTGCCCCGCACCACTCCACTTCGTGTGCAGGATTGGTGGGTGGTGGCCCGCAAGCTCTCGCGGGCGAGGTCACGCTCGCTCATGGCGGCGTGTTGTTTCTCGATGAGTTGCCGGAGTTCCGGCGCGATGCACTAGAGGCACTCCGCCAACCGCTGGAGAGCGGAGTGGTCCAGTTGTCGCGTGCACGCACGCGCGTAGAGCTGCCTGCCCGTTTTCAGCTGATCGCGGCCATGAACCCGTGTCCTTGCGGCTGGCGTGGGCATCGCAAGGTGCCGTGTTTGTGCAGTCCCCATGCTGTCGCGCGTTACCGGTCCAAAATTAGCGGGCCGCTGCTGGACCGTATCGATGTGTGCGTAGAAGTCCAGCCGCCTGAATTCGACGAGCTGGTGCCGCAGGCACGCACGCAAGGAACCAACGAGTGCGCGCAGTCGAGCACAACGCACACCGAGCTCCAACTCTGCGCCCGCGTGGATGTCGCACGCCTGCAAGCGCAGTCGCGCCAAGGCCACACACCGAATGCACGGCTTGCACCAGGGGAGCTCGAGCTAACCACGCCGCTGTGTGAGCGTTCACGCGATCTACTGCGGCGTGCAGCCAAAGCGCGCGCTCTCTCGGCACGCGGCATTCAGTCCTTACGGCGTGTGGCACGCACCCTTGCTGACTTGGCTGGGCGCGAGCGCGTGGAACCTCAAGACCTAGCCGCCGCCCTAGCGCTGCGCGGAAGCCTGTAGCGCGAGGTTACTCATGACGAAGGGCTTCCACCGGATCCATGCGTGCAGCACGCCAGGCTGGGTACAAACCGAAAATCACGCCAATGCCGGCCGAGATCAAGAACGCCAGGATGGGAGCCTCCGGCGTGACCACCGTGCGCATCCCGAACCAGTACTCGACGAACCAGGGGATACCGACACCCAGCATGATGCCCAGCAAACCGCCGCCCACCGACAGGACGACGGTTTCGACCAAGAACTGAACGACGATGTGGCGGCGCTGCGCACCGAGCGCGCGCCGGATGCCGATTTCGCGCGTACGCTCGGTCACGGTCGCCAACATCACATTCATGATGCCGATGCCGCCGACAAGCAAAGAAATGCCCGCGATCGAGCCCAAGACGATGTTGAAGATGCGCTTGGTTTCTTCCGCACGCAGCAACAACTCCAGCGGCACCACGACTTCATAGTCCTTCTGCTTGTGCCGGCGCGTCAACATTTCGCGCGAAGCGGCAGCCAGCATGGGCACATGCTCTGGCGCGGAGGCTTCGGCGATGATCTCGTGCAACTCAACTTGCTCCATCTCGCGCGAGCCGCTGCGGATCTTGACCTGCGTGTCGCCGAACCACAACCGACCTGTGGACAACGGCAGGAACACCTCTCCAGTCACTTCGCTGCCCGGAGCAGGCGGGTCGCCCGACAGGGGCACGCGCGGCAACAACACACCTACGCAAGTGAAGTACTCGGCCCCGATCTTGATTTGCTCACCAATCGCCGAGCGGAACGGCAACAGGTAACGGGCCACTTCGTAGCCCAACACGCACACATTCAAGCGGCGGCGTTCGTCTTCGGTCGAGAGAAAGCGCCCC
>JBILXQ010000144.1:0-6583 GCA_044378375.1 Planctomycetota bacterium | reverse complement strand
GCGGAGATCACGATCACCGCGCCTTCGGCGAGGCGTGTCTTCTGCTCCTCCCAAGTGCGGGGGAAGCAGGTCACGCCCACGCTGCCGGTCAGGTCCTCGAGGCGCAGGCGCGCCATCTTCTTGCCTTCCCACTTGCCGGATTTCACGGTGGTCTCGGCCAAGGAAACCACCATGCCGGCAGCGGTGACCTCGGCGCCGCCCTTCAGCCCGGCGAGGTCGCATACGCGCCCCGTAGCGAGCAACGACAGCAACCCCGCGCGCTCTTCCAGCGGGTGCCCCGAGAGATAGAAGCCCAGCACCTCTTGCTCGGCGCGCAAGGTATCCGCCTTGGCCCATGCCTTGGCCGGGTCGATGCCGGGGCTCGAGGTGGTCACCTGTGCCGCGGCCGGCTCTTCGGCGCCAAACATGGAAGCCTGGCCCGCCCGCCGGTCGGCGGCAAAGCGTGCGCCTTCGCTTTGAGCGTTGGCGAGGGCGGCCATGAGTGAGCCGCGGTTATGTCCGTACGGATCGAAGGCCCCAGCCTTGATCAGCGCTTCCCAACAGACCTTGCCCACCTCGTTGGTGTCGACTTGCGCGCACAGGCTGTGGAGCGTCGGCGCTTGCTGCTTGGCTTGCAGCTTGGCGCGTGCCGACACCAATGCTTCCACGGCCTTTTGACCGGTGCCCTTGATGGCGCCGAAGCCGTAGCGCACAGAGCGTCCCTCGGGCTCGAACTCCCACACGCTGCGCTCGATGGAAGGGGCGAGGATCTCCACGCCGCTCTTCTTGGCGTCCTCGACGAACTCGCGCACCTTGGCCGAGTTCGACATTTCGCACGAGAGGTTCGCGGCGAGGAACGCGCTGCGGAAGTTCGCCTTCAAGTACGCGGTCTGATACGTCAGCACGGCGTACGCGGTCGAGTGGCTCTTGTTGAAGCCATAACCACCGAACTTGAGGATGTTGTCCCAGATCTGTTTGGCGGCCTCTTCGGCGCAGCCGTTCTTCACGGCGCCGCTGACGAACTGGTCCGAGAACTTCTGCATGATCTCGGGCTTCTTCTTGCCCATCGCTTTGCGCAAGTTGTCGGCTTCGTTCAGCGAGAAGCCCGACAGCGCACTCGAGATGAGCATGACCTGCTCTTGGTAGACGATGCAGCCGTAGGTGTCGCGCAGGATCGGCTCCATCGACGGATGCTCGTACGTAATCGGCTCTTGGCCGTGCTTGCGGCGCACGAACATGTCGACCATGCCCGACTCCAGCGGTCCCGGTCGATACAGCGCGAGGATGGCGATGAGGTCCTCGAAACAGTCGGGTTTGACGCGCGCAATCAGCTTGCGCATGCCGTCCGATTCCAACTGGAAGACGCCCAGCGTGTCGCCCGACATGAGCAGCTTGTAGGTGACCGCATCACCCGCGGGCAAGTTGTCGAGATCGGGTGCGTGACCACCTTGCTTCTCGATGTTGCGCAACGACTTCTCAAGAATCGTCAAGGTGCGCAGGCCGAGGTAGTCCATCTTGAGGAGACCCAGCTCCTCCAGATGCGGAGCCGACCATTGCGTCACAATGTCGTCGCCGTTCTTGGCCAACGGCACGTACTCGACAATAGGCAAGTCCGAAATGACCACGCCGGCAGCGTGCGTGGAGATGTGGCGCGCCATGCCTTCGAGCGGCACCGACATGCGGAACAACTCGTCGATCTCAGGGCGATCTTTGCGCAGCGCCTTGAGTTCCTCGTCGGCCTCGATGGCCTCGGCCAAGGAAGGCGCGTTCGGGCCGGTCGGGATCTTCTTGCTGATCTTGTCGATCTCCGACAACGGCAGATCCAGCACGCGTCCCACATCGCGCACCACCGTGCGCGACGCCATGGTGCCGAAGGTCACGATTTGCGCCACACGATCATCGCCGTAGCGACGGCGCGTGTAGTCCAGCAACCGCCCGCGACCATCCATGCAGAAGTCGATGTCGATATCCGGCATCGACACGCGTGAGCTGTTCAAGAAACGCTCGAACAGCAAGTCATAGCGCAGCGGATCGACCTTGGTGATGCCCAGCAAGTACGCCACCATCGAACCCGCTGCCGAGCCACGGCCCGGGCCCACCGGGATGCCGTTGTCGCGCGCCCAGCGAATCAAGTCCCACACGATGAGGAAGTAGGAGACGAAGCCGAGTTCGCCGATGACTTGCTTCTCGTACTCGAGGCGCGTGCGCGCCCTGCCGTCGTCGTTGGGATAGAGGCGGCGCAGGCCTTCTTCCAGCAGTTCCTGGAACAACGACTCAGGGCTGCGGCCGTTCTCAGGAGTGAAGATCGGCAAGTGGTACTTGCCGAACTCGATCTTCATGTCGACCCGCTCGGCCACATCCATCGTGGCTTTGACCGCTCCCGGCAGGTCGCGGAACATCGCGCCCATCTCGTCACGCGTCTTGAAGTACAGCGTGTCGGTTTCAAACTTGAAGCGCTTCTCTTCGGAGCGCTTGGCGCCGGTGTTGATGCACAACAGCACGTCTTGCGCTTGGCAGTCTTCGGCGCGCAAGTAGTGGATGTCGTTCGTAGCCACCAGCGGAATCCCGGTGCGTTGGTGGATGCGCACCATGGCCTCGTTGACCTTGGTTTGCAGCTCCAACCCATTGCGCTGCAGCTCCAACCAGAAGTGGTCGGGACCGAACATGTCCCGCCATGTAGTCGCGAGCTCGAGTGCTTCTTGTTCTTTGTTGGCAAGCAAGAGCTGGTTCAGTTCGCCCGCCAAGCAGCCCGACAAGCACAGCAGTCCATCCGCATGACGCGCGAGGATTTCACGGTCCACGCGCGGACGGAAGTGGTAGCCCTCCAAGTACGCCAGCGAGGCGAGCTTGAGCAGGTTCTTGTAGCCCTGCGCGTTGCGGGCCATCAAGGTCAGGTGGTGGTAGCCGTTGCCTTTGGCTTTGCTGTGCGGCTCTTTGCGCGACTGGCGCGCGATGTAGACCTCGCAACCGACAATGGGCTTCACTCCGGCTTTGCTCGCCGCTTGGTACAGCTCGATCGCGCCGAACATGTTGCCATGGTCGGTCAACGCCAACGCTCGCTGTCCATCCTTCTGACAGGCTGTGACGAGGTCGCCAATCTTGTTGGCGCCGTCAAGCAAACTGTACTCGGAGTGGACGTGGAGGTGTACGAAGTCGGGGGCAGTCATGCGGGGGCAATCATCAGGCTTGGAGGAGTTTCAGCAGGACGGCCTTCGTGGCGTGCAGGCGGTTGGCAGCTTGATCGACAACCAAGCTGCGGCCGCCGTCGAGGACTTCATCCGAGACTTCCACATTGCGACGCACCGGCATCGCATGCAGGAAGCGCGCTTCCGCGCCGCGGCGCAGAAGATCCTCATCGACACGCCAGTTGTGCGTGCGCGCGCGGCGCGAGGCCGACAGAGTCGGGTTGCCATAGTCGGCCAGCGACCACCACGAGCGAGCGTACACGACTTGCGCGCCTTCCACGGCCGCGGCGGCGCTGTCAAAAGTACTGTACGCTTGTCCACGGGCTCCGATGGTGCGCGTGACCTCTTCATCCAACTCGTAGCCCGGCGGGTGCGCCAAACGCACCTCCATGCCGGCACGCGCGGCCGCGTCCACCAGCGAATGCACCACAGCCGGCGAGGCCGGAGTGGGGGAGTGCGTCCACACAATGGCGAGCTTCTTGCCGCGCAGCGAGCCCAGCGCTTCGCGCATCGTCATCAGGTCGCTGAGCGCTTGGAGCGGGTGCCACATGGCGCTTTCCATGTTGATCACCGGCACGCGCGCCCACTTGGCCCACGCCGCGATCGCTTCGTCGCGGCGATCCGCAGCCCAGGAGTGACCGGCCATGGGCGGCCTGATCGCAAGTGCGTCTACATAGGTCGACAGCACCGCAGCAGCATCCTTCACATGCTCGGGCGCACGGCCGTCCATGACGCGACCTTCGGCGGCTTCTAGTTCCCAAAAATCCGAGGCGCCGGCGAGGTGCACGGTGTGTCCGCCCAGCTGGTGCATCGCTGCTTCGAACGCGGTGCGGGTCCGCAACGATCCGCGGAAAAACAGCAGGCCTACGCTGCGCCCTGACAACTTCTCGCCCGCCGCGCGGCGCTTCAGGCGCGTCGACAGATCGAGCAGGTCCTCCAACTCACGGTCGTCAAGGTCGCCAAGGCGGATCAGGTGGGCAGGAGACGCGCTCATGCACCCGAAGATACGCGCCTCCACGCGCTGGGGGAACGGGCAGGACTAAGGAAGCTGTGCACGAACCTTGACAGGCCTTGTTCGGAGGGCTACAACCTTCGCCCTCACGCACCCGTAGCTCAATTGGATAGAGCATCTGACTACGGATCAGAAGGTTAGTGGTTCAAGTCCACTCGGGTGTACCAAACCAAGCCAGCGCGGCCGGTTCGCAAGGATCGGCCGCGCTGACCTCTCCCGCCCGCGCAGCAGCCGCCGGCCCCAGCACGAGCCCAACAGGATGAGCGCAAGCGACTCCGATGCCGCGTGGATGGAACTGGCGCTGCGGCAAGCCCGCGCCGCCGAGGCGCTCGACGAAGTGCCTATCGGTGCCATCGTCGTGTTCGGCGGGAAGCTGGTCGGTCGGGGACACAACCTGACGCGCACGCTTCGCGACCCCACGGCGCACGCAGAGATCCTCGCCTTGCGCGAGGCCTGCCGCACACTGGGGGCGATGCGGATCCCCGGAGCGGTCGTGTACACCACGGTCGAGCCGTGCTTCCTGTGCGCCGGCGCGCTGTTGCATGCGCGTGCGGCGCGGGTCGTATGGGGAGTGCGCGACGAGAAGTTCGGTGGCTGCGCGTCACTGGGGAGCCTGCTCTCCGATCCGCGCCTCAACCACCGAGCCCAGATCACGGAAGGGGTGGGCGCCACCGAGGCGCGCGACCTCCTCCAGCAGTTCTTTCGCAAGAAGCGCACAGGTCGAGACGAGCCCACGGCCGATAGGTAGGCAACTACAGATTGGTGTTGCGGATGCACGCTCGGACTGTTGCGGCGTGCGATGACGCGACACATCGGAGAGGTGGCTGAGCGGCTGAAGGCACCGGTTTCGAAAACCGGCATGCGCGCAAGTGCATCGGGGGTTCGAATCCCCCCCTCTCCGCCATCACTCATTGCTGCCTGAGCTTCTTGCTGGATGAACACACTCTCACGGAGAGGTGTCTGAGTGGCCGAAGGTACGCGCTTGGAAAGCGCGTGTGTCGGAAACGGCACCGCGGGTTCGAATCCCGCCCTCTCCGCCATTCACTGCTAGCAGGCGCGCCAGCGCTCGGGTCCGGTCCCAGGCGACGGGACGGGCACGAACCGGGTCAGGCCGGGAACGGAGCAGCCCTAAGAGCCGCGGTTTCGGGCGTTTGGTGCCCGGATCCGATCGCTGGCGCGCCTGCTAGCTGCGACCTGCTGGATACACTACCGGCTGGGTACACTAGTCAGCACGATGTCCTACCTTGTCCTCGCTCGCAAATACCGTCCGCGCACCTTTGCGGACATGGTGGGTCAGGAGACGGTGACGCAAGTGCTCAAGGGCGCCATTCACGAAGGGCGCATTGGTCACGCGTACCTGTTCTGCGGTCCGCGCGGAACGGGCAAGACTACTACGGCGCGCATCCTTGCCAAGGCGTTGAATTGCGAGCGCGGCCCCACGATTGAGCCGTGCTTGCAGTGCGAACGTTGCTTGGGGATCGAGGCTGGCAGTGAAGTGGATGTGGTCGAGATCGACGCCGCTTCGCACACCTCGGTCGACAATGTGCGCGACCTCAAGGAGCAAGTCGCCTACGCGCCGATGCGTGCGCGCTACAAGGTGTGGATCATCGACGAAGTCCACATGTTGTCGAAGAGCGCCTTCAATGCGTTCCTCAAAACGCTGGAAGAGCCGCCGCCGCATGTGAAGTTTCTCTTCGCGACCACCGATCCGCAGAAGGTGCTGGAGACGGTGTTGTCGCGCGTGCAGGTGCTCAAGTTGTCGCCGCTCACGGAGGCCACGATTGCGGCACGACTGACGACGGTGTTCGAGCGTGAAGGGATTCACGCGGAGCACGGCGTTGTCGAAGAGATTGCGCGTCGCGCGCGTGGCGGCATGCGTGATGCCTTGAGCTTGGCTGACCAGCTGCTGTCGCTGGTAGGGACCAAGCCGACGCTCGCCGATGCCAAGGCTCTGTCCGTGGACTCCGGCGGCGAGCTTGTGGATCGCGTCTTGGATGCGGTGCTGGCTCGCGATCGGGCGGGTGTGCTGAATGCGCTTCCGCACGGTGAAGGCGGTGAGGCAGAACTCTTGGGGGCGCTGATGGATGCTGTGCGGGCGCACCTCGTGTTGGGGTTGCTCGGCGCGGATGCCCAACATGTGCAGTTGGATACTGCTCGGCGTGCCGCAGTGGTGGCGCGGGCCAAGAGCTTGGGGTTGGAGCGCTTGCAGATCATCCTCGAGGAGTTGCTGCTGGCGCGCGAACGTGCCGGCCGCATGCCGATGCATGCGCGCGTGGTGTTGGAGTCCACCCTGCTGGATCTGGCCCGCGGAGATGGTTTGGTGCCGTTGCAGCAGATCGTCGAGCGCCTGTCGCTTTTGGAGGCGCGTCTCGCGGGGGCTGTGTCAAGTAAACCCGACGGTGCTGTG
>JBILXQ010000142.1:0-6602 GCA_044378375.1 Planctomycetota bacterium | reverse complement strand
CATCCAACGCCGCGCTACAGCACTAGCGGCTTGATGGGGCGAGCGCCGTTGTTGGCGTTGGATGAGCACCGCCTTGTGCGACGCTTTCGCCACGGCGGTTTGTTGCGCGGTGTGCGCGGCGAGCGCTACTTCGATGCGGAGCGTCCCTTCCGCGAAGCAGCCTTGGCCGAGGAACTGCAACGCCGTGGCGTGCCGACTGCGCGTGTGCTGGCGGCGCGCGCCCAAGCCTTGCGCTTCGGTGGCTGGCGTTTGGAGCTCGTCGTGCGTCGTATTCCAGAGGCGCGTGACATGGGCGTACTCATGGAGAACGCTCGGGCGCGCGGTGAACGGCTGCCGGGTGTTTTGTTGCGCGCTGTCGGCGCTCTGGTGCGACGCATGCATGACCAGGGCTTCTTGCATGCGGACTTGCAACCGAACAACTTGCTCGTGGTCGGCGAGCCTTCAAGCGCACAGTTGGTCGTGTTGGATTTGGATGGCTCGGCCTTTCACACCGCCTTGAGTCTGGAACAGCGCGCGGCCAATCTTGCTCGCTTCGTGCGTTTCATCCTGCGGCGTGAAGCGCGCGATGGCCTCAGTTTGACCCGCACTGATTGGCAACGCCTGTTGGCCGGGTATGAGCCCGATTCGCACGCGCGCGCAGCCTTGCGGCCGCTGGTGCGCGCGAACGTGCGGCGCACGCAATGGTGGCACCGCTTGGGGTGGGCACTGGAAGCATTGCGCGGCGAAAAGCGCCGCTAGACCACCGACCTGTCAAGGCAAATGGACACGGGGATAGACCGGTCCTTCCGGTGAAATCACCGCTGCGATGAGGGCCTCGGAACGGCGCCGGTGACGATCGCGCAGAGCCGGTGACACGAGTGCTTTGTTCTCCCGGTCCAACTGGCGACGCAGTGCGCGCTCGGCTTCCTTGGCCGGTTTGGGGCGGTCAGCGGAACGCAAGCACATGGCATGCGTGCCCACGATCACCACACGGTCGGTCCATTCGGCACCGTGGCGTTCCATGCTGTGGATGGCACGTTCGCTGGTCTCGAGTGCCTGAGCGTGATTGCCCGAGGCGTGCTCAATGCGCGCGCGCAAAGCGATGGCCAGTTGAGCCACGCGCGCCAAGCCTAGATCGGCGGCCATTTGCTCGGCGGACTCTATGGTCAAGAGCGCTTCGGGATCATCGACCTCCCACAACAAGATGCCGAGGAACAGAGTCGACAGTGCTTCGCCGCGTCGGTCCTCGATTTCACGAGCCAAGAGTTGCGCCTCGCGCAACAGTGCTTGTGCTTCCTCTGGACGATCAATGTCGAGCATGAGCCAGCCCAAGCGCGCGGTCGTTTCGCACAAGAGCCGGCGTTCCCCTGCAGCGCGCGCCAGGTCAAGTGCCTGACGGGCTGCGGCCAGAGCACGCGCAATGTCGCCTGCGCTCTTGTACACGCGTGAACGCACCAAGTGCGCACCTGCCAAGGCACCAGGCAAGGACCAGGTGGTGTCCGAGCGCAGCAAGCGCAGCGCTTCCTCGGTCTGTTCGAGCGAGGCTTCCAAACGGTCTTCCAGCACGCCCACCGTAGCCAGTTGGAGCAGCGCGAGGGCTCGCTGTGGTGCTACGACGGCGCGATCGCGTGCTCGTTCGGCCAAGCCACGCGCATCGACCAAGTTGCCCACATGGCTCTGCACGGCCGACAAGCGGCGCAGGGCTTCACTGTGCTCCAACTGTGCTCCGGCGCGCTCCAACAGGTCGACAGCGTTCTTGTACAGGCCGCGTGCCAGCCCGTATTGGCCTGTGGCCACCGCATAGCGACCATGCAGCAAGTAGACACGGCCCGCTGACTCGGGATCGGCACTTGGGTCGATGTCCAGCTGGGCTAGTTTCTCCAACAATTCGCGCTGGTCTTCGCGCGTGCCCAGACGATCCGCAGCATCGGCGGCGGCTTCGAGCAAACGAATGCGAAGCTTGTCACCTGTACTTGACGGCGTGCTGCTCTCGCTGCGTTGCACGGCATCGACAGCTTCCAAGCCCCAGCGCGCAAGCGGTGCCACGCGCTGCGGTTGGCCGCTGCGCAGCAACTGCGCAACGAGAGAGGGGAGCTCTTCCAATAGCTCTACATGCGCACCGGCGGAGCGCAGGTGAAAGGCGCGTTGGTACGAGCCCTCGATGGTGTTGCTCTCGGCCTGCAGCGCGGCAGCGGCAGCTGCATGCAACCGCTCGCGCTGTTCCTTGGAAAGGGTGCGGTACAACGCTTCGCGCAAGGCCGGACGGGAGAAGCGATAGCGTGCACCGCTCACCACCAACCAACCCAAGCGCACGAAGCGCGCTAAGAGTTGATCCAGATCCGCGCGTGATGTGCCGGGAAAACAAGCTAGGAGGAACTCGACTTCCATGCGCCCCCCGACGACGGCGAGTCGACGCAGCCACGCGCGATCGAGCGCCGGCAGAGCTTTGTAGCTGTCTTCGATGGCTTTGCGCAGCGACTTGGGCAAGGGCAACGCTTCGGGAGCGATCGCCAGCTCCAAACCGCCGCCATCGGGATGCGGCCGTGCTTCTGCGCGCGACACCAATCCGCGCAACAGTTCGACGATAAGGCCGGGATTGCCGCGGCTGCGCTGCCAGAGCGTGTAGGCCAGTCGCAAGCGCGGAGCACCGTGGTGAAAGAGACGCTTCACCATCAACAACACATCGTCTTCGGACAGCGGCGCAAGCTCGAGTGTGGTGGTGGGCAACTGGGCGGCCAAGCGAGCAATGGGGCCTTCGCCGGGGGCGCGGTCGTGGGCATCGCCGTCTCCACGCAACCCGAGCAACAACAAGGCCCGTGCTTCGGGTGCCTCGCGGGCCCACAAGCGCAGCGTTTCCAGCGTGTCGTCATCCGCCTTGTGCGCATCATCAAGGTGGATGCACACACTGCGCGCACGCGACAAGGCTGTGAGCCACGCAGCCAAAGCCACAGGTGCGGCCATGGCGGATGCTTCCGAGCTGTCGACCTCTTCGCTAGCCAGCAGTGCAAGCAAGGTTTGCGTCACGCGCGGTGGCACGAGGTGATCGAGTTCCTCGCGCTCGCGTACCGTGGGACGCGCACCGCTCGGCAGCCGCAGGAAGCGCTCGAGCAAGCGCAACATCGGTTGCCCCGCCCGGACTTCCTCGGCTTCTCGACAGCGTGCGTATAAGTAGAGCGGGGGATCCATACGCGTGCGCAGGCGCGCGATGAACTCGCTGACCAAGCGCGACTTGCCCATGCCTGCGCCGCCGAGAATCAGGGCCAAACGCAAGCCATCTGAGGTGGCGGTCCAGGCTTCTTCCAAGCGCTCTAGCATCGTCTCGCGGCCGACGAGCGGCACGAGTGCGCGTGACTCAGCCTCGGCTGAGGCACTGCGGCCTGCGGCTTGAGTGAAGTCGAGTGTGCTCCTCCACCAAGTTCCCGTTTCGCCTTCGGTGTAGCGTTGGGCCAGTTCACTCGCAGATGGCCTGCGCTCTGCTTCACGCGCCAAGGCTTCGGAGAGGACGCGATCAAAGAACGGCGAGATGTGCGGCACAAGGCGCGAGGGCGGCGGACAGCGTGCGGCCACAATCGCAGCCAACACACGATCGGCACTGGGCTTCTCGATGGCTGCACGGGCGACAGCACCACTGGAACCCAAGCTGTCGAAGAGCGGATCACGCATGTCCGAACGACTGGACACTTGCGTTGCCGCTGCCCGCACGAAGGGGTGCACTCCTGTCGCCAGTTCATAGCCCACTACCGCGAGAGCAAACACATCGCTTGCAGCGTCACCGGCCGAACCACGGGCCATCTCGGGCGCAAGGTAGGCAATGGAACCAGGTCTGCGATCCTGCGCCGGTTGATCGGTGCGGCGTGCGAAGCCCAGATCCAACAGCACCGCTTGACCTTCTTCGTCCAAGCGGATGTTCTCGGGCTTGATGTCGCCGTGCATCCAATGCGCGGAGTGCAAGGCCGCCAGCCCCTCGTAGGCGCGCCGCAAGATGGCACGCACGCGTGGCTCGGCGAGCGCGCCCTGCGCCTCTTCGAGCAGAGTGCGCAGCGTCGGGCCACCGACCCATTGCATCGCCAGCCAGCGGCCCTCGGGACCATCGCCCGTGGCGTAGACCCGCACAACCGCGGGATGTCGCACGGCCATACCCGCACGGACTTCGTTGTCCACCTGCCGGAGCAGCTCCGCATGCTCGTGCAAGTGCGGATGGATCAACTTGACAGCGAGTTGCGTGCCCGCCGGGCAATCAGGCATGTCGCGCAACAGCACGGCCTGCCAGACGCGGCCACTGGCTCCGCTGCCAACTTCGCGCAGCAGGCGAAACGGTACTTGCTCAGCCGCCATCGGCCGGCGGCTCCGCAGGTTGCGCGGTCTGCTTCTCGATGGTCAGGGGCTTGAGCAACTCTTTGTCGAGCAACTCCCACACCGGCGTGGTGTCAAAGCGCACACGCGGAGCATCCAGCGCATTGCCAGCACTCTGAGCAGCCGCATCTGCGAAGCCTTTGAACTCTTCCGGGATAGGCAGCTCGGCCGGCATGCCGGAGACGCGCACGCCTTCGAGCGCCACTTCCATGGCGAGAGTCTTGGAACCCACATCGACCACGGCGCGTTTCACGCAGGTCAACTTGAGCAGCGCCTTCTCCAACCGCTTGGCGATCGCCTCATCGAGCGTGCCCTCGAGGCGCCAAGTGAAGGAGTGGACGACGAGCTTGCCAATGTCTCCACGCCCGAATGGTTGTCCAAGTTTCTTGACACGGTCCGCGATCTGTTCGGCGTCCAGTTTACTTGGCACATGGAAGAACTGGCTGAAGCCCAGCAAGGTCTCACACCAGCGCAAGTCGGCACTGGTGCCGAGCAACCAATCGCGCGAGCTGAGTCCGAAGGCCCCGCCCTGGCCTCCAAAGTTCTGTTGCGGTCCTTGGAAACAGGTTGCGGCCACTTCATCGGCCTTGAACCCGCCGCGCTCCAGAGCGCGTTCGACATCCTTCTTCTTGACCGTGGCTGGGGCCTCGACTGCGAGGAACTGCAGCTTCGGTCGCGAGCTGGTCGACACCGGACCATAGGTGATGCGGCACAGCGCCTTGTCGCTCTTCAACTCCTGGAAGGCCTTTGTCAAGGCCTCGGGCTTGGCCTCGCCTTCGACGGCGAAGAAGTGCTGCACCGCCACCGGGCGTTCGGCCGGATAGAGGTCCACATCCTTCATCAGCTCGGTCATCGACGGCACGCGCGGCATACGCGGCTGCTGACCACCTTGTCCACCCTGACCGCCTTGTCCGGCCTGAGGGGGGAGCACAGCAACAGCTACACACAGGAGGGCGTTGGCGAACATAAGGCCCCAAGTTTGCCATAGCCCACCTCCAGTTGCAGCGTATGACCCGCTGGAGCTGAACCCTTGATGCTGGACTCAGGTCAGGGGATCATGCCTCCTGCGTGCTGCACGCATCCGCGCGCCACGCGCCCCACGCACCGCTAGAGGCTCTCCGTGACCTTCGTCGTTTACAACACGCTCACTCGCCAAAAGGAACCGTTCCGCCCGCTCGAGAGTGGCGTGGTGCGCATGTACAACTGCGGTCCGACCGTCTATGGCCGCGCGCACATCGGCAACTTCCGCGCGTACATCTTTGCGGACACTCTGCGGCGCTGGTTGGAGTGCTCGGGTGTGACGGTCAAGCAGGTGATGAACATCACCGATGTCGGACACTTGCTGGACGACGCCGACGAAGGCGAAGACAAGATCGAGTCGCAGGCCAAGAAGGAGAATCGCGATCCATGGGAGATCAGCCGTCATTGGACGCGGCTCTTCATGGAGGACATTCACAAGCTCGGGATCGAGCCGGCCATGGTCTACCCGAAGGCCAGCGAGCACATCCCCGAGATGGTGGAGATGATCGAAGGTTTGCTCCATAAGGGCTACGCCTACCAAGCTGGTGAGGATGTCTACTTTGAAGTGGCGCGCTTCCCGCGCTACGGCCGGCTGTCGGGCAACACGGTCAGCGAGTTGGACGCCGGCGCGCGTATCGAAGTACGCGAAGAGAAGCGTCATCCCGCGGACTTTGCGCTGTGGAAGAGTGACGCGCGCCACATCATGAAGTGGCCCACGCGCTTTGGTGAACACGGGTTCCCGGGCTGGCACATCGAGTGTTCGGCGATGGCACGCAAGCACCTCGGTGATCGCATCGACATCCACACGGGCGGGGAAGACAATGTGTTCCCGCACCACGAATGTGAGATCGCCCAGACGGAGTGCTTCACCGGTGCGCCCTTCGCGAACTATTGGATGCACACCAAGTTCCTGCAGGTCGATGGCGGCAAGATGAGCAAACGCCTCGGCAACTGCTACTCCATCGACGATGTGGTGGCCAAGGGCTATGAGCCGCGCGCTTTGCGCTTCTGCCTGTTGCGTGGTCAGTACCGCACACCCTTGAACTTCACTTGGGCCATCATGGACGAGTCGAAGAGCGTGCTGGAGAACTTGGATGATTTGGCCGCGCGCTTGCGCCGGGCGATGACCGGGCATGGTGCGGCGGCCAGCAGCGAAGCCGGCTTGGAACTCGTGGAAGAGTGTCAAGCCGAGTTTACAGAGGCCATGGATGATGACCTCAACACGCCGCGTGCGATCGCGGCCTTGATGC
>JBILXQ010000141.1:0-6701 GCA_044378375.1 Planctomycetota bacterium | reverse complement strand
CTTGGTCTTGTGCGCACCAGTGAAGGCGCCGCGCTCGTGACCGAACAACTCGGACTCGAGCAGCTGCTCCGACAACGCGGCGCAGTTGACGCGAATGAACGGGCCATTCGCACGCGGCGAGTTGCCATGGATGTATTGAGCGACGCGCTCCTTGCCGGTACCCGACTCGCCGGTTACGAGGACGGTGCCCTTGCTGCGCGACACGCGGGCCGCGGTGCGCAAGGTCTCGACCATCGAGGGGCTCTTGGCGATGACGGTCGTCGGACCGGTGCTCAGCGCTTCTTCGCGCAGGTACTGGTTCTCGCGGATCAAGCGCGTGGTGCGCTCGATGCGGCCGATGACCACTTCCAACGCGTCGGGCGTGCAGGGCTTCAACAAGAAGTCCGAGGCGCCGTTCTTCATCGCGTTGACAGCGGATTCGATCGTGCCTTGCGCGGTGATCATCACCGACGGCAAGTCCGGGTTCGACTCCTTCAGACGCTTGACCAGCTCCGTGCCATCCATGCCCGGCATGCGCAGGTCGGTGAGAACCAGGTCGGGCGAGTTGTGCTGGGCACGCTCGATCGCCTCGGCGCCGTTCTTCGCTTCGATGGGTTGATAGCCAAGTGCGGCCACCGCCTCCATGAGGAACTCGCGGCTGAGGGCGTCGTCGTCAACAACAAGGATCTTCTGGATCGACATGGTTCTTCGTCTTTCAGGCGGTCAGGAGCGGGATCCGGATCGCGACATCAGCCCCTCCCGCGGAGGCCGGTGTCTTGGACACTTCGAAACGACCGCCGTGTAGTTCGGCAATCGTGTGTACGAGCGCGAGCCCGAGGCCAGTGCCTTCGGCGCGCGTGGTGTAGAACGGTTCGGCTACGCGGCGCGCTGCATCACGGGCAATGCCCGGACCAGCGTCTTCCACGCGCAGCACCAACTCTTGAGCTTCGGTGTAGGCCGACACGCGCACATAGCCGCCTTCGGGCTGCATCTGCAGCGCGTTGGCCACGAGATTGCGCAGAGCCTGGCGCAGCTTGACGCGATCACCGCGGAACGACGGTGCTGCAAGCTGTGTTTCGATTGTCCAGTCGGCTTGACGGTCAGCCGGCAGCACACGGCGCGCGCTGTCGATCGCATCGGCGACCAGACGCTCCGGCTCGACACTCTCCGGCACGAGGCTCTCGCGCTGGGCGAGCTGCATCATGCTGGCGATGATCTGATCGGCTTCGGCGACACCTTCGCAGATGCGGGTCGCAAAGCGCGCGGCCTTGCCTTCGCCAGGCAGTTCGCGGCGCAGCAACTCGGCGAAGCCACGCACGGCATTCATCGGGTTGCGAATCTCGTGAGCGATGCCGCCGGCCATGTTGCCGAGCGCGGCCATCTTGGACTGCACGCGCACGCGTTCTTCCAATGTCTCCACCGTGGTGCGATCGTCGACGATTTCGACCGAACCGCATTCGCTGCCGTGGGCATCGCGGATCTCCGACCAACGCGAGGCCACCACGCGACGCACGCCTTGCAAGTCGATGTCGCGGCTCTCGCCTGCGGCGCCGCGACCGGCGAGCGAGGGATGGAAGCCCGCTTCGATCAAGTGAGCTTCGTCGGTGGCCAGGATGGTGCAGGCCGATTGGTTGGCGCGCACGATGCGGCCGGCTTCGTCGCGTACCACCACTCCACACGGCAAGGCGGCCAAGATGGCGTCGAGTTCGGCCACCTTCTTGGCGAGCTCTTCATTGGCGGCGACCAAATCATTCTCGACTCGCTCAGCCCGGCGCGCGAGCTTCTCATAGCTCGTGAGCAAGTCTTGCGAGATCTGCGCCAGCGAACGAACGACTTCGTCCGTGCCCAGAGCTTCGAGGCGTTGGTCGACAGCCTGTGTCACGGCTTCTTGACCTCCGGCTTGATGCGGGCATCAAACGTGCGCCGCCATTGCAGGAACTCGAGATCGGTCTTGGCGCGTTCGGCGAGATCGGCGGCCTTGGGGTGCGCGATGCACTCCTTGTAGGCGCTGGCGGCTTCGTCGAAGCGTTCCATGCGCTCGGCAGCGCGGCCCTTCCAATACAAGGCGCGCGGGTCATCCTTGACGTTCGACAGGATGCGCAAGCACTCTTCATGACGGCCGGCGCGGAAGGCGTTCATGCCTTGGCGCACGGGGTCGACGCTGAAGCCGAGTTCGGCTACCGGCATGCTCGGTTGCGCCGTGACCTTGATGTTCGTCAGGCCAGGAGCGAACTGCATCTTCTGCGCGTCCGTCAGGCCGGTGGTGACTGGTGCGTACGGCGAAGCCGGACCGACAGCCACGGTGGTCTCTTGCAGTGCACGCAGACGCGACACTTCGTCGCGCAGTGCGTTCAAACGCTCGTCCGCTTGCTGGGTCGCCATCTCCGCCGGCTGGGTCACATTCTTGACCTGAGCCAAAGCTTCGGGCTCGCCTGCGGCAACGCGCGGAGCGAGACCGGTGAGGGCCTCCAACGCGCGCACCGTTTCGCCGAGCGATGAGCGCAAGTCTTGCGCTTGCGGCGCCAGCGTCATGGCAGGCACAGCCAACACCGTGGCGGCCAGCGTGGTAGTCGTGAAGTTCCAGTTCATCATCAGAGTCGACCTCCGAAGGCGTCGGCAGCTAGGTCCCACAGCTCGCGGGACTCGTACAACTCGCCAGCCAGCAGACACAGACGACGCAGTGCATCCGGTTGAGCTTGGCTCGCCGCCGCACGCAGGATCTGTGCTGCGCGCTCAACACCGTGTTCTTGATCGGCACAACGGGCCGCCAGCTCGACTGCTTCCAACCACTGGGCTTCATCGAGTCCCGTACGGTCGACAAGCAACGGTTCCAGCACGATGTACGCGCGGCCGCATTCGCCTGCCGCCCGCAGTTCCCGGGCGCGCGTCACGCGAGCCGGCGCCGCCAGTTGAGCCAGTGTCGGGTCGAGGCCGAGCGTGCTACGCGCCTCAGTAGCCATCAGTTCGATCGCTGCCGAAGCTGCCGTGCCCTTGGCTACGCGCTCCAAGAAGAGCAGGCCAACCAAGTCGCCGGCTTCGCGGGCTGCATCGGCAGCCAAGGTCAGCAAGTGCGCAGCGTCCGCCGGTTGAGCGCGACGCGACGCGGCAAACCACAGGCGCGAGGCTTCGTCCAGCTCGCCCATGGCCGAGGCGATTTCGGCGCGCAACTGCAGCGTGTCCAGTGTTTCGGACAAGGTCGGCTCCAGGCGCGCGGCTTCGTCCAGCACATCCAGCGCTTCGTTGGCGCGGCCTGCGGCCTGCAGCGCACGAGCACGCACACACAGGCGTTCGATGTGCTCGCTGCCGACAGCCACCGGGTAAAGCTGGTCGAGTGATTCCAGCAGCGACAAGGCCAAGCGACCATCGCCCTTGCGGGTCCAAGCACGGGCCAGACCCAGACGCGCTTGGGTCTGGAAGGGGTGGCGTGAGCCATGGTTGGCCAGTTGTGACCACACGGTGGCCGCATCACTCCACTCGGCGCTGGCTTCCAGAGCTTGCGCCTGGTGCAGCAACGCTTGCGGCGTGAGGTCGCTAGCGGGGAAACGCTGGGCCACGGTTTCGAAGTGCACGGCGGCAGCTGTCACGTTGCCCCGACGCTCTTCGGCGAGGCCCAAGTTCCAATGTGCATCGGCTGCACGCGGATGATCCGCATAGGTGCGCGCAGTGCGCAACCACGCCAGCTCCGCGGCCTCGTCGAGCTCGGCTTGCGTGCTGTGCGCGCCCACATCGGGCGTGAAGACGATCTGCTTGGCGTCGATGCTGACAACCAAGCCCGCTGCGCCTCCCAGTGCGCTCAAGGTGCTTTCGAGCGAACGTTCCTGCAGTTCAAGGTCGACCGTGATGCGCCCCGCTTCGTCGCTGAGACCAACCACAGTGCGGCCCGTGAGAGCGGCGATTTGCGCGGCCACATCCAGCACGCGCACCGAACGAGCCTCGACGCTGCAGATGGCGTCGCCATCGCGTTGGGCGATGCGCACATCGAGCGCTGAAGCAGTCAGCAGCGTCAGGGCGACGGTGGTGATCATTGGGCCTTGCTCCGCTTGAGGTCGGCTTGGGCTTGCAGCGATTGAGCCACCAAGAACGAGGCTTGTGCCTCGACATCCGCGCGGCGCGCGGCATCCACCGCATCAATGCGCGCCAACAAGCGCTGCAAGCGCACGCGGGCGTCGTTGTGACGGCCGAGTTCGATTTCACGCTGGGCCAGGCGCAGCGCTGTGTCTTCGTAGGCTTCCAACGCGGGAGCCACGTTGTCCAGAGCACTTGTCTGTGTGCCGGTCGTGGCAACCGTGGGTGCAGCAGCCGCGCGCTGACGCGCGAGCTCGGCAATGCGTTCGTTTTGCTGGGCGATGCGCTCGGCATTGCGCGCCAGTTCTTCGCGCATGTCTTGCACGCCGGCACCGACCGAGTCCGTGGCGCGCCAAGCCAGTACGGCCAGGCACAGGTTCACACCCAAGGCCAGGCCCACCAACGCCAACACGCGCGGATCGCGGCGAGTGCCCGCGGTGGGAGCGCTCGTGCCGCGCGCAACCGGGGCTTCCAACAGTTCGGGCGCCACGCGCTCGAGGTGATCTACAAGTGCCGCGGCCTTGGCTACAGCGGCGACATCATCCGTGGTGGCCGTCGGCGCAGGTGCAGCCGGCGCGCTCGGGCTGCTGGCAGCGGCGGGCTTGGCAGTAGCAGCCGCAACAGCAGCAGCGATCTCCTCAGGCTTGACCTCACGCACGCCTTCGACCGTCATCTCCATGACGGGGAAGTCGAAGAGGTCTTCGTCGAGGTTCAGCTCCGGCTTGTCGCTCTTGACTGCCATCGCTCAGCTCCACAACGCCTTCTGCGCGCCATTCGCGCCGCGATGAGCCAGCAGGCGGCCCACAACCACGGCCAGAGCCGGGGTCAGGTGTACTGCTACGGCATCGTCGTTCGCCGCGACGGCATCCAAGACACGACGCGCGGTTTCCGGCGTGGTCCAGTCGCTGTCCGAAAGATCAATGACCGTTTCGTCGGCTAACTCGCCACTCCACGGCGTGAAGCGCAGCGTGGCGCGTGCACCACGACCAAGAGCGGTGGCGACGACGCAGTCCTCGGACAAGGCCAAGGCGCGCGCGAGGCCATTCGTCGCGGTGTTCGCGAGCGCATCGCTGTGCACAAGGCGCGCATCAAAGCCCACGCCATCATCCGCGATGACGATGAGCACATCGCGGCCTTCGAAGCGCGCGCTGCACTCGATGTGCGCTGCATGACCATGACGCCAAGCATTGTCGATCAGTTCCGCCGCGGCCGAAGCGATGCGTGCGCGGCAGGCGGCACCGATGGACTGCGTCAGCGTCCACGCAGCAAGATCAGCTACCAGTTGCTGCGCAGCTTGCGGTGTGCCATCCACGCGTGCACGGAAGTCACGGCGCGTAGAGGTCTGTGCGACAGGTGCCGCCTCGACGGCGCGCACGAGCTCTTCCATGCGGAAGGGCTTCTGCAGGAACTCGACGGCGCCCAGCTTGAAGGCTTCGCGGCAGGAGTCGATGCTCGGTGTGCCTGTGGTCACCACAGCGTGCGGGCGCTCGCCGCGCGACTTCATGTGGGCGAGCACTTCCAGACCCGTGCCGCTCGGCAGCATCAGGTCGGTGACCACAACATCGTGACCACACTGCTCGAGTGCTTCGTGCACATCGCGGGCAGTCGTGACCGAATGACCGCGACGCGACAACAGCGTCGCCAAGGCCGAGAGGGTCGCTGCTTCGTCTTCGACGAGCAGAATCGACAGCGCGCGGCGGGCGGTCTCAGGCTTGTTGAGGGTGTCGGTCATGGAAGGGTGTGCGGTGCAGAGGTCGTTTCCTTCCTCTGGACACACGCTCTTTCGTCATGACCCCCTCCGGCGCTTGATGGTCTGAGCCCAGAATCCGGCAACTTCTTCCGGGTGGTGGAGGGTTTTTCCCACTCTGGAACCCGTTCTGGGGAGTGCCGCTAGTATGCAATTAGCTACTAAACACCTGTCAATAAGAGACTTAGGTGGCGGAAATGCCCCAAGCGCGCAATTTCTTGTACAGCGTGACGCGATTGACCCCCAGTTCACGCGCCGCTTGCGACCGGTTGCCGCCGCAACGCTCCAAGGCCCGTTCAATCAGGACGCGCTCGGCAGCTTCGAGAGTCAGACCCTCCAGCGCACCTGCGCTCAGAGCGCCGTCACCCGCCACCAAGCCCAGGTCGTTAGCCGTGATGTAGCCCTCGCGCGCATGCAGCAGCGCGCGCTCCACGGTGTTCTTCAGCTCGCGCACATTGCCTGGCCACGCATGCGCGCGCAGCTGTTCGAGGGCCTCCGCTTCGAAGCCCGGGCTGTCAAGGCCCAGCTCGGCCGCAAAGCGCGCGCGCATGTGCTCGGCGAGGAGCGCCACATCGTCGCGACGCTCGCGCAAAGGCGGCACGCTGATCGAGAGCACATTCAAGCGGTAGTACAAGTCCTCGCGGAAGTGGCCCGCGGCGATCTCCGCTTCCAAGTCGCGGTTCGTGGCCGCCAAGATGCGCACATCGGCGACGGTGTCGGCCGTCGCACCGACGCGACGATAGGTCTTCTCCTGCAACACACGCAGGAACTTGGCCTGCAAGGCGGGCGCAAGTTCGCCCACCTCGTCGAGGAACAAGGTGCCTCCTTCGGCAGCCGCATACAGACCATCACGGCCGCGCGCGACGGCACCGGTGAAGGCCCCGCCTTCATAGCCGAATAGCTCGGCTTC